>CAIUDO010000465.1 GCA_903897935.1 uncultured Pseudomonadota bacterium | reverse complement strand
GGGCCACCCGACGGCGGGCCGCCCGACGGGGGGGCCGGACGGGCGCCGCTGGAGCCGCCCGACGGGGGGGCCGGGCGCGCGCCGCCGCTGCCGCCGTTGCCGCGCGGGGCGCGAGCCAACCGGTGCGCGTCGACGTCGTCGACCATCGCGGCGAGGGGCAACGTGGCCGCGCCGTCGTCTTGGATCGGAGCGGCTTCGGCCGAGCCGAGCAGCGCGAGGAGCGTGACCATCATGGGAGCCTCCGTTGACCCGCCTGTTCGGGTCGGCCAGCCAACGCCGGGCGACGGGCGGTCATTCAAGCCAGCTCCGCGTTCGGGTCACGAGGTGTCCCTTGCCGCGAGGTCGCCGTTCGTCCCGTGTTCTTGCGGGCAGGTCGGCCCTTGGCTACCGTTGGGCATCCCCCCGCGCCGCTCCCGAGGTGCCGTCTTGTCCCTCTTGATTCGCACCTGGATCTTCGTGTTCCTCGCCATGCTGCCCGGCGCCGCGTCGGCGGTGGATCCAGGCGTACAGACCCTGCAGTGGGACGTGTTCCTCAACGGGCAGCGGGTCGGCAAGCGGGTGCTCACGATCCGCTACGTGCCCCTGCCCGAGGGCACGCTCAAGCGCATCGTCGAGAGCTCGCTCGACATCCAGCCGCCCGGGTCCAAGGTCCCTACGTGGCAGCAGCGGGTCGCCGGTCACGCCGGCTTGTTGCCGGCGTCGTTCCACTCCGTGATCATGGAGAAGGGCGGCGCGCGTGAGGTCCAGGCCCGCGTCGCGGAGGACGGCTGGGTGGTGAGCCTCGTGGAAGGCGGCAAGAGCAAGACCTTCGAGCTCGCCGGCAACCGCATCGACATGTCGACGGTGGACTTCCTCGACCCGAGCTCGGCGGTTCCGATGTCCCGGTACGACGACGTGCGGGTGCTCTCGGCCGAGTCGGGTGAGATCCTCGAGGGCAAGGTGCTGCGTATGGGCCCGTCGGACCTGATGATCGGCGGCACGCTCGTCCACACCGAGGAGTACATGCTGGAGGCCGGCGGCGCGCGGTCGTCGTTGTTCTACACGGCCGACGGGTTCTTGGTCCGCTGGGACACGCGCATCGGCCTGCTCGACGTCGTGAACATGCTGGCCGAGCCGCCCCCCGCCGGGATCGACGACGCGCCCGTGCCGATCGGCGGCTCCGAGATCATCGAGGTCCAGCTCTGATCAGGCGCGGTGGGTCGGGGCGCGCGGCCGGGTGAGCTCGGTGGTGAGCGCCGACAGCGGCTGCGTCAGCGCGTCGGCGAGGGCGCGCTCGATCAGGTGGCCGGCCGGGTCGTCGCTGGCGCGGGCGCCGGTGTGCCGCCGCCAGCATTCGGCGACCTCGGCGAGCGGGACGGCGGCGGACGGGCGGGTAGGCACCCATCGGCCGTCGGTGGTGCGGGTGACGAGTTGATCGCGCTCGAGCACGGCGAGCACCGCGACGACGTCGCGCGGGCGCGCGTCGGCCCGGCGCGCGAGGTCCTCGAACGACAGGGGACCCTGGCCGTGCTCGTACGACGCCGACAGGTGCGCGGCGACGGCGAGGGCGTCGCGCAGGGCTGGCACACGGGTCACCGTGGCGTCGCGCTCACGCGCCTCGGCCTCGGCGGCCAACAACGACGGCAGGCGCTGCGCGACGTGCGCGATCTCGACGCCCAACAACACGAACACCCACAGGAGGTACAACCAGAACAAGAACACGGGGACGAGGGCGAGCGAGCCGTACACGACGGTGACGACGCTCTCGGACACGAACACGTCGAGGTAGGCCCGAAAGCTCTTGGTGCCGTAGTGGATGAGCACCGCGCTCACGGCGCCGCCGAGCAAAGCGGGCTTCCAGTGTACGCGCGTTGCGGGCAGCAGCTTGAGCGCAAGCACCAACAAGCAGAACGGCAGGCCGTGGGTGGTCAGCGTCTGCACCCATGGGATGCCGAAGTCCGTAGATGCCCGCATCGAGGTCAGGCCGAGCACGGCGATCGCGACCGGCCCCACCGTGATCGCGAGGTAGAAGTTGAGCAGGCGCGCGGTCAGCGGGCGGTCGACCTCGACCTCGAACACCTCCGAGTAGGCCGACTCGGCGGTCAGGTACAGGTTGGCGGCCACCACCAGCAGGCCGGCGGTCGACAACGCGCCGAGCGTGGTCAGGTCGACCTGCTCGAGCCCCGGCACCAGCACGGCGCGGATCGGCTCGATGTTGCCGAGGAACGTCTGGAAGACGAGCTGCTCGAGGATCTCGAGGTCCGCGCCCGGCGCGACCGCGCGCACCACGCCGAACGCGAACAGCAGGAGGGGAACGAACGCCGCCAGCGTGGCGTACGCCATCTGGGCGGCGCGCCCGAACGCGCGGTGCTCGTGGAGCTTTCGCGCCAGCACGAGCGCCCACCGGCCTACCGCGAACAGCGGGGCGATCGCCGCCGGGTGGTCGCGTGCGAACAGCCGCTCCCAGTAGTCCCGCGCGGCGTCGAGCAGCCGGGTCACGGCCGGATCCAGTCGCCGCTTCGACCGCCCGACTTCTCGAGCAGGCACACGCCGCCGATCTCCATGCCACGATCCACGGCTTTGAGCATGTCGTACACGGTGAGCAGCGCCGCCGACACCGCGGTGAGCGCCTCCATCTCGACGCCGGTACGCCCGACGGTGCGCACGGTGGCGGTGACGATCACCCGCGTCGCGTCGGCGTCGAGGGTCAGGTGCACCGTCACGCCGTCGATGGGCAGCGGGTGACACAGCGGGATGAGGTCCGCGGTGCGCTTGGCGCCGCAGATCCCGGCGAGCTGCGCCACGGCCAGCACGTCACCCTTGCGGGCGGTGCCGTCGCGCACGAGCACGAACGCGTCGGCGGACAGCTGGATCCAGCCCGTGGCGACGGCGCGGCGCGCGGTCGACGCCTTGTCTCCGACGTCGACCATGTGCGCGTTGCCGTCGGCGTCGGTGTGGGTCAGGCGCATGCCGCGCCCCCGCGCCCGACGGCCGGCCGGATCGTCACGCTCAACCGTGCACGACCCGGACCGAGTTCATCCGGACCGGCCGCGACAGCGCGCCGCTGCGGCTGCCGAGCGCCTCGATCTTCTTCACGACGTCCATGCCGGACGTGACCTTCCCGAACACCGGGTGCTTGCTCGGCGTGCTGGTGTCGAACCAGTCGAGGAAGCCGTTGTGCACGGTGTTGATGAAGAACTGGGCGCCGCCGGAGTTGGGACGCCCGGTGTTCGCCATCGACAGCGTGCCGGGCGTGTTCGAGATGCGCGCGGTGAACTCGTCCTGCACGTTGCCGAACGGGGAGCTGCCCGTTCCGGCCCGCGGATCGCCGGGGTTCTTGCTGTGGCTGCAGCCGAACTGAAGCATGAAGCTCGGGATCACCCGGTGGAAGTGCAAGCCGTCGTAGAAGCCGCTCTCGGCGATCTTGATGAAGTTGGCCGCCGTGACGGGCATCTGGTCGAGGTAGAGCTCGGCCACGATGATTCCCTCAGAGGTGTCGAACGTAACGGTCGGGTTGGCCAAGGGTGCTCCCTGCGTGATGGGCGCCTGATGCGGCGCGCGTCGCCGCTTAACAGGAAGGGCGGGTCCCCGATGGGCTGGCCCATCTGGTAACCTCAACGCGGGAGGGCACCTTGCCGGCCGACGACCCCAAAGACAAGGCGCGCGTGTCGATCCGACCGCCGGGCGAGCACCCAGCGTCGTTCCGCGCGGAGGAAGAAGACGCCGGAACGCAACGTGGATCCTCGGTGATGGACGCGCTTCGGCGGCGCGACGGCTCGCGGGAGAGCCCGGTCCCGCCCCGGCCGGCGGTGGCGCCACCGCGGCCGGCCCTGGCCTCGGCCCCAGAGGCCCGGGCGCCCTCGATC
>CAIUDO010000464.1 GCA_903897935.1 uncultured Pseudomonadota bacterium | reverse complement strand
ATCCAGGGGCCCGAGGAGCGGTCGGCGGCGGTCGCGGCGTGGCCTCCGTCCGACCCGACGCGCCTCGTGTTCGCCGCGCGCTCAGCCGGCGTGCTGGTGTCCGACGATCGCGGCGCGTCGTGGTCGTCGCGGCCGTTCCCTGCCCAGCGCCCGGACCTGCTCACCGAGGCCGACGACGGCACGCTGTTCGTCGTCACCCGGGTGGGGCAGGTGGTGCGGTCGGAAGACGGCGGCGACACCTGGTCCGAGGTCGGGCCGCCGTTCGCGCCGATCGTGCACACGATGGTCGCGGCGCCGCACTTCGACGTGCGGGGGCTCCTGCTGGCGGGCACGTCCGACGGGGTGTGGATCAGCCCGGATCGAGGCGATCACTGGCAGCGAATGCGCCGGTACGAGCTGTGGGAGGACGAGACGGTCCACTTGGTGTGCGCGGCGGTCGACGGGGCGCCGTGCCCGCGGATCGACGACCCGGCGCGCGGCAACCTCGGCGCGGTGCGGCTCGGCGTCGGCAGCGTGCTCTCGTTCGTGTTCCGCGGTGAGCGGGCGCGGCTGGCGGTCGAGGGCATCGGGCGGGTCGCGGTGTCGGTCGATGGGGCCGAGACCGCCGAGTACGACGTCGACGGACCGATCACGCTGGAGCTGCCCGGTGGCGCCTGGAACGACGTCACCGTCGAGGTGCTCGCCGCGGACGGCGACGGCCTCGTGCTCGACTACGCCGAGACGTGGGGGCTCGGCGAGGTGGTGCCGCTGTGGGGCTGGTTGTGCGGCTGCGCGAGCGGTCCGCGGTCGGGGTGGGCGGCGGTGCCGGCCGCGCTGTGGCTCGTGGTGCGGCGGCGCCGGCGTGGCCTCGGCCCTACGACGCGCGCTTGACCCGCACGCTGTGGGCCTCGATCTCGAACACCACGTCCTTGCCGCTCTCCGGCATGCGCTCGGGGTGCTGCGCCTCGGACGCGAGGTGCGCGGCGTGCTCGGGGTCGACCGCGCGCTGGGTGACGATGCCCTCGATGTCGGCCTGACCGTTGGTGCTCTGGCGGTCGACGCCGAAGCCGTGGTCCTTCATGTTGACGCGCATGGTGCGCTCGCCGTCGGCCACGACCATCCAGCAGCCCTTCTTCTGGCAGACGTCGGCGACCTCGCCGGTGACGCGCACACGCTGGCCGACGTACTGCGCTGGCGCGTCGAGCAGCGTGGACGCGGTGAGGGTGGGCGCCTCGAGCTGGAACGGGGTGCCGTAGGTGCGCCAGCCGTCGGCGTCGGCCCCGGCGGCCTCGGGCGCGCCCTCGGCTGGGCCTGGGGTGGCCGCGGTGACCGGCGGAGCCTCTGGGGCGGCGACCTCTTGCGTGCAGGCGATGAGGGCGACGATGAGCAGCACGGGTACCTCCAAGGGGGCGCGCTTTAACGCGAGCGCCGGTCGTGGCCACGGACCGTGATATCGGCGCGCATGCTGCGATGGGCGTCCGGGCTCGAGCGGGTGTGGGTCGCGGCGTCGCGGTTGACGCCGCCGTTCGTGTTCGCGTGCGTCATCGAAGGCCGGGGGCAGATCGAGGTGGAGGCGGTGCGTCGGGCGGCGCGCCGCGCGGCGGCCGCCTGCCCGGGCGTGTGCGCGCGCCTGGCCGGCGGCCTCGGGTTCACGCGGTGGGT
>CAIUDO010000463.1 GCA_903897935.1 uncultured Pseudomonadota bacterium | reverse complement strand
CCGCGGCCGCCGAGCCCGCCGAGCCCACCGAGCCCACCGAGCCGGTTGCGGAGCCCGCCCCGGCCGAGCCCGCGCCCACCGAGCCACCGCCCGTCGCGTCGTCGTCGAGCAGCGCGGCGACGTCGCCCACCCCGTCCACGTCGACGTCGTCGAGCAGCACGTCGTCGAGCAGCACGCCGTCGAAGACCCCGACCACGTCGTCATCGTCGTCCTCCGCCACCGCATCGTCGTCGTCCAGCAGCACGTCGTCGAAGACCCCGACCACGTCGTCTTCATCGTCGAGCACGACCAGCACCAAGAAGCCGGTCACCCCGCCGCCGCCGCCCCCCCCGCCGACCGGCGGCCCGATCGTCGTGCAGTTCCGGGCCGATCAGCGAGGCGAGATGCGGTGCTCCGACGGGCAGTCGATCCGGTTCGACGGCCCCACCACGGCCGAGTTCCCGTCGTACGCCGGCACGGTGACGTGCGCGATCTTCATGGACGGAGGCGCGAAGGGCTTCTTCCAGACCAAGGTCGCCGCGACGGTGTCGTGCACGACCTCGGGCAACGACGTCTCCTGCACCAAGTCCTGAATGCGCGCGGTCGTCACCCGGGTTGCGTCGGCGTCGGTGACGGTGGATGGCGCCGTCGTCGGGGCGATCGGGCGCGGCCTGCTCGTGCTGGTCGGCGTCGCGCCTGAGGACTCCGCGGAGACCGTGGTGCGCATGGCGAAGAAGCTGGTCTCGTTGCGGATCTTCGCGGACAGCGCCGGGAAGATGAACCTTGACGTGCGAGCGGTCGGCGGGTCGTGCTTGCTCGTGTCGCAGTTCACGCTGTTCGGCGACACGTCGCGCGGCAACCGGCCGAGCTTCGTCGGCGCGGCCGGCCCCGAGGTCGCGTCCGAGCGGTACGACGCGCTGTGCGCGCAGGTGGCCGCGCTCGGCGTGCCGGTCGGGCGCGGGGTGTTCCGGGCGGACATGGCGGTGGCGTCGGTCAACGACGGGCCGGTCACGCTGATCGTGGAGCAAGCGTGAGCTGGTCGGCCGAGCGCGCCGTGGCCCGCCGGGCCGCGTTGGCGGGGGCGTCGGTGGTCGCGGCGGCCATGCGCGACGGGCCACGCTCGGTCCGTCACAAAGGCGCGGTCGACCTCGTCACCGAGGTGGACCTCGCGGCCGAGCGCGCCGTGCGGGCGGTGCTGGAGGCGGACACGCCGTACCCGGTGATGGGCGAAGAGGGGGGTGGCGCCGCGGGCGCGTCGGCGCGGTGGGTGGTCGATCCGCTCGACGGCACCACCAACTTCGTGCACGGCTTCCCGGTGTTCGCGGTGTCGGTCGGGCTCGAGGTCGACGACGTGTCGGTGGCTGGCGCGATCGCCGACCCGATCGGCGGGCGCGTCTACGAGGCGGCGCGCGGGGAGGGGGCTTGGGTCGGCGACACGCGTCTGGCCGTCAGCCAGACCGCGTCGCTCGCGGCGGCGCTGGTCGCGACGGGCTTCCCGTACGATCGTCGCGAGAACGCGGCGTTGTACCTGGAGCAGCTCCGTCGGGTGCTCGTGCGAGCGCAGTGTGTCCGTCGCGCAGGGGCCGCGACGATGGACCTCGTGTGGACGGCGTCCGGCCAGCTCGACGCGTTCTTCGAGAACCACCTCCACCGCTGGGACGTCTGCGCCGGAGTGCTGCTCGTCGAGGAGGCCGGTGGGCGGGTCACCGGGATCGACGGTGGCGCGCTCGATCGCGACGACGTCTGCTTCGTGGTCAGCAACGGGCGCATCCACGACGCGCTGGTGCGCGCGATCCAGGAAGACCGCGACGGACCGTCCACCGAGCGGTGACGAACCGGGCGCAAGAACGCGCCGGAGGCGGTATGATGGCCGCCCCCCCAAGCACGCCGGTCTCCCATGCCCGCACCTGACGCGATTGCCGCCCTCGACCGCGTCCTCGCCCGGTACCGCCGCGACGTGAACACGCTCGCGCCCGGCGCCCCCGCCGACGCCCTCACGAGCCTCGAGGGGCACCTCGGCGTCGCGCTCCCTGCCGGATACCGACGGTTCTTGCTGCACACCAACGGCGCCAGCCTGTTCAGGGGCACGCTGCGCCTGCGCGCCGCGTCCGACGTCGCGCCGGCGTCGGCGGCGCACCCGTCGGTCGTCTTGTTCGCCGACGGTCCGGCGCCGGGCCAGCTCGGCGCACCGCTCACCCCCGCCACCCAGACGTGGGCGTTCGCGCCCGATGGCATCGGCGGGCACGTGTTCGGCAAGTGGGACGGCGCCAACCTCGCGGCCTCGCACACCAGCTTCGACGGGTGGTTCGTGGGCGAGCTCGCCGTGACCGACGGCCGGCAGCTCCGCCCCGAAGACGCCGACCGGCTGCGGTTCGACGCCGATCCCGACGACCCGTTTCAGCGCGTCGCCCAAGCGGCCCGGCTACGCGCGACCCAACCCGCCGAGGCGGTCAACCTGCTGCGCGCCGCGACCCGTCAGGCCCCGCACCTCGTCGCCGCGTGGATCGCCCTCGGCGACGCGCTCGCGCCGACGGATCGCGGGGCCGCGCGCCAGGCGTGGCTCGTCGCGCTGCGCGCGATCCGGCTCCCCGTCCCGTGGCCGGGCGCCGGGCTGCTCGACGCCGAGGCGGTCCGCTCGTTGGCCCTGATCTTCCCGAACCCCGACGAGCTCGAGCGGGAGATGGAGCGCTTCCTGACCGAGCGCGTCACCGACGTGCTCGACGACCGCGAAGCGGAGCTCGTCGAGGCCGTAGGCCGGGTGCGCGCGCGCAGCTTGCTCAACCGCGGCCGCCGACGCGCCGCCCGCGACGCGATCGCCGACCTGCTCGCCCGCCTGCGCGGCACGCGGTGGGGGAAGGTGCCGTGGGACGTGGTGATCGAGCTCGCCGAGGTGGAGGTCGACCTCGGCGCGCACGACGAAGCCGAGATGCTGCTGCGTCGGCTCCGCCGTGACGGCCCCGCCGACCGCAAGGCGCTCGGGCAGCTCGTGCTCGCCCGCGTCGCCGTCAACCGCCAGGAGCCGTGGGCCGAGGAGATCCTCGCTGAGGCGCTCGCTGGGCTCACCGGTGAGGATCGTGTGCGCGCGCTCGTGCTCGCGGCCGAGCGGGCGGTGCGGGTCGATCGCCCGGACGTCGCCGCCAGCCACCTCGACGCGGCCCGCCGGGAGGCCAACCAGGTGGCCCACCGCCCCACGCTCGCCCGGATCGCGCTGGGGGACGCCGAGGTCGCGCGCGCCCGCGGCGACAAGGAGCGCGCGCGCGCGTTGCTCAAGCAGGCGCTGGCGACGCTCGGAGACGTGTGATCGCCCGAGGTCCGGTTCCGCGTGGTGTCCCGGCTCGGCGACCTCGCGTTCGAAGACGGCAACGCACAAGAGGCCGCCAACCTGTGGCAACGGGCGGCGCGCGGCTTCGGCGAGGCGGAGCTGCCGGTGCGGGAGGCGTGGGCGCTCACGCGGCTGGCCCAGGTAGCGGCCCAGCCCGACGCCCTCGTCAACGCGGCCCGCCAACGCTTCACCGAAGCGGACCACGCCGCCGGGATCGCCGCCCTCGACGCCACGTGCGCCCGGATCTCGCGCGCACGTGGAGACGCGCCGTCGGGCTGGGACCCGGTCGCTACGCTCGGCTGGCACCTCGACCGGGCCACCGCCCAAGCCCGGGCCCGCCACGACGCTCAGCGGGCCCGCCCGCCGTGGGACCGCCCGGACGCCGACCGCCCGGAGCGCCGGCTCGGGGCGCACCGGCTCGCGATCGCGGCCTCCGGCGAGCGCGTGGTCGAGCTGCTGGCGTGGGAGCTCGACACCGCGTCGCGCGCGGCGCAAGCGGGCCGCGGCCGCGCCACCGACCCCCCGGTGATGCGCTACGTCGCCGCGGTCGACTTGTTGTCCGGCCACCCGTCGTTCAACGCGTCGCGCTTGCTGCTCGATCACCTGCTCGGGCGGCGGGTCGAGGGCCACGCGTGGCGCGCGCTGGTGGGCGCCGTCGCGCGGTCGCCGAACGCCGCCCTCGTCGATGGCCTGCTGACGTGCCTGGAGAGCCCGCGCGCCCACCCTGCGCCGTCGGTCGCGGTGGCCGCCGAGCTCGTGGGCTTACGGCGCGAGCGCGCCGCCGTG
The DNA here is from genome assembly GCA_903897935.1 of uncultured Pseudomonadota bacterium. GTDB lineage: Bacteria > Myxococcota_A > UBA796 > UBA796 > CAIUDO01. Next base: position 3,051 of record CAIUDO010000463.1, on the reverse strand, counting down.
CCCGCGCTGATCGAGCTCGTTCGGCCCGAAGCCAGCCCGATCAGCCGCAAAGCGGCGCTCACCGCGCTCGGCCGCGTCGGCGATCGGTCGCAGGCCCACCACCTCGTGCCCGCGCTCGACGAGCCGGCCCTCGCGGAGACCGCAGCGATCGCCTTGCTCCTGCTCGGCGACCGGCGCGGGGTGGACTTCCACGCGCGGGCGCTGCACGCCGACCGACGGGACCTCGCCGGGTCGCCGGGTGAGATCGTGGGGCGCTACGGCGGGCCCGACCACCTGCTGCTGCTCGTGCGCGTCTCGGAGGGTGGTGACGACCGCGCCCACGGCGCGCTGCTCGGGCTCGGCCTGCTCGGCGACCCGCGCGCGGTGCCCCCGCTGCTCGCCGCCCTCGGCAGCCGCAGCCGCAAGACGCTCGAGATCGCCGCCGGCGCGCTGTCGATCCTCACCGGGCACCACGAGGACCTCGACGCCCCCGCGGTGCGCGCGCGCTGGACCTCGTGGTGGGAGACCCACCAGGACAAGTTCGCGCCTGGGGTTCGGGTGCGCGAGGGGCAGCGGTTCGGACCGCCCCTGCTGTTCGAGCGCATGGAGCACCCGGAGTCGTACGTCCGGCGCACCGCGTACGACGAGCTCGTGATCACCTGCGGACACGACCTCCCGTACGACGTCGAGGGGCCCTGGCGCGTGCAGCGCGCCCACCTCGAGGCATGGCGCGCGTGGTGGCAGGCCGCCAAGCACCGGATCAGCCCGGGCTCCTGGACGCTCGACGGCCACCGCATCACGACGTGACCCGGCCTCGCCCTGCGCCGACCGACGACACGATCGCGCCGGCCCGGATCCACGCGATCGGATCCGCGAGCACCCACCGCGCGACGCGCTCCCCCGCCACCACGAGGCTCTGCGCGGCGGCGCGGCTCGGCGCCTCGCCCCACGGGAGCGCGACGATGCCGATGGTGACGACCCCGACGAGGCCGAGCGACCACACGACGAGCTCCAGCAACGCGGCTTCGATGACCATGGGAACCTCCTGCACGCCTGTTATACTGAACTCGTGCACAGTGAACAAGTGTTCGAGCCCCGAGCAAGGACAGCATGGCGGGTGATGCGGACAGAATTTGTCCGCCGCGTAAGAATTCGGAGCGCGGATCCAAGGAGCGGAAGTGGCAGGTGATGCGGAGCGCGGGCGTGCAAGCCCGCAACGCGCAGGGGCGCCGCGTGATCCGGAGCACGGGCTTGCATGCCCGCCGGAACGGGGGCTTCGAAGCCCGCACGTCGCCAGCGTTCCGCCGCGTGACCGCTCCGGACCGCGCGCTTCCATGCCCACCCTCTCGTGCGACGAGCGCCGACCCCACAATTCGCGGAAGGAGCTGGCGTGACCCTGAACAAAGCCCAGCGGATGGTGAAGATCCTCGAGCAGATGGCGCGGCGCGACGGCGTGCGCGCGTCCGAGCTCATGACTCGGTTCGAGCTTGACGCCCGCAGTCTTCGCAGGTACCTCGCCGATCTTCGCAGCCTCGGCATCCCGATTCGTGACGACGGCCGCGCCGACGATCGGGTCGTCTCGGTGGATCCGGCGTGGCGGCGCACCGGCGTGCAGCTCACGCTCGCCGAGGTGCTGTCGTTGCACTTCGGCCGCACGCTGTTCACGTTCCTCGACGGGACGTCGTTCGCGCGTGACCTGTCCGACGCCATCGAGCGCCTGCAGCCCGCGATCGCGCGCACCCACGCCGACCTCGCGGCGCAGCTCGACACCAAGTTCCTCGCGGTCAGCGAGCACGCGAAGGACTTCCGGGAGTCGTCCGACATCATCGACGACCTCGTCAGCGCGGTCGTCTACGACAACCCGATCGCGGCGCGGTACCGGCGGGTCGGCGGGATCCAGCGCGCTTATCACCTGCACCCGTACACCCTGGCGACGTACCGGCAGGGCCTGTACGTGTTCGCGCTCGACGTGCAGGAGCACCGGGTGAAGACGTTCGCGGTGGAGCGCTTCACCGAGGTCGTGCGGCGTCGCTCCGAGCGGTTCCCCGACCCGCGCGGCTGGAACCCACGGGCGCACCTCGCGCACGCCTTCGGCATCATCGCGGGCGACCCGGAGGACGTCGTCGTCGTGTTCCGCGCCGAGGCCGCGACGTACGCCTCCGAGCGCACCTGGCACCCCACGCAGACGTTCCGAACGCTGTCGGACGGTCGCTTGGAGCTGCGGATGCGCGTGACGGTGTCGGCCGAGCTGGTCCAGTGGATCCTGGGGTTTGGCGCCGACGCGGTGGTCACGGGGCCGCCGGCGCTGGTCCGGCGCATCCAGGACCAGCTGCGCGACGCGTTGGCGCGCTACGGCGAGCCCGTCGCGCCGGCTACGACCCGGGGATAACGGGCCGCCGTGCGACGCCACCCCACCTGGCCCGTCCACGGCGACGACGACCCGTGGGACGCCGATCTGCCCGCTCCTCCGCACGACCTCGGCACCCCGCCGCGGCCGGAGGTGGCGGCGTTGTTCGCCGCGGTGCGCGCGGGCCGCCACGCCGAGGCCACCGAGCGAGCGGACGCGCTCCGCCTGGTCGGCGATCGCCCGCGTTTGACCGAGGTTGAGGCCCGGGTCCCCGCCGCGGCCACCGTGGAGCAGCTCGTCCGGATCGCCGCCGATTGGCACCCCGCGGTCGGCAACGAGGCGCCGGATCTGGTGCTCGGGCCGTGGGCGGACGTCGTCGACGGGCAGCACCCGGACGGGCGGCGGCTGCTCGCGGTCGCCCTCGCGAGCGGCGGGCTCGAGCGGGCCGACGGCGCGTTCCGGTCCGCGGTGGAGCAGTGGGCGCGCCAGAGCCCGTCGCCCCCCCAGGCGCAGCGCGACGCCGCGCGGGCGGTCGCGCGGGCGCCGTGGTCGCTCTGGCGGCGCGACGGCGCGGCGTACGTCGACGTGGTCGGGGTCTCCGCGTGGGGCCTCGTCGCTGAGGTCGACGCGGCGCCCCTCCCCGGCCAGGCCGCCGACTCCGGGTGGTGCGTCGCGCGGGTAGTCGGCACCCACCAGGGCGCCGTCGCGCCGCTCGCCATCGCGCT
>CAIUDO010000462.1 GCA_903897935.1 uncultured Pseudomonadota bacterium | reverse complement strand
GGCCGTTCGCGAGGAGGGAGCGTGCTGGAGCACGTGACCGAGGAGCGACGTCGTCCTCGTGCGGGACCCGCCAGCGGGCGACGGGAGCAATGCCCTTCAGGCTGCTAGCGGCCCACGCGGGGCGCGCGCCAGGCCACCGCGAGCATCTACTCGGCGGGGGCGTGCTCCAGTACGAGCTCCGAGAGCAGCGTGCGGTAGAGCGCGCTTGGGTCCGTGAACGTGGCCTGCGGGGCGACTGGCGCCGCGAAGCCCCGCGCGCCCTCCGCGACCGCGGCCGCCAGCTCGCGCGCACCCGCTGCGGCGTCGACGCGCTCGGCCAGGGTGGCGCTCCCGAAGTAGATCGGCGTTGTAGCTGGGTCCACCACGCCCGGGACCAGCACGATCGCGCAGCCGCACTCTACGCCTACGTTCAGGCGCTCGGCCGGCGCCGCCCCGACGAACAACACCGGAGCGTCGGTCTGCCGCAAGCGCAGCCACTCGGGGTCGGCGTCGACGATCAGCAGCGTGGCCTCGTTGACCAGCTGCGGCGTGGCGGTCCACGTGTACTGGAACGGAGCGCCGAGCACGATCGGCCACGCGCCACGCACACCGTGCACCGCGGCCACTCCCTCCGGACCAGCGGCAGCCGCCGCGAACACCAAGTACGCGAGGATCATGGAATCTCCGGCATCATGCGCGTGAAGACCAGGTCGTCGAGGCCGATTCGGCCGATGGGGCTGCCGCTGTCTGCGCCGACCTCGAGGCGCACCGAGGCGACATCGGTCAGATCGAGGGGGACGCCGTCGGCGGTGAACGCGTCGAACGGGAGACGGAACGTGGCGAACTCGTTCGCCCAGCCGGTGCCTGGGCCTTCGCCGGTGCGCTCGTACGGGTCGGTCAACCAGCCATAGGAGCCGATGTCGACGCTGGACACCACGCCCGAGCCGTCGATCAGCGACACGACGAAGGTGAGCGGGGCGTCGAGCGCGTCGGTCTCCGGGGCGCGCGTGACCTGCGCCGCTCGGAACGAGAGCACGTCCAACCCCGAGACGTCACGCCAGCCGGCGGGGACCTCGACGGCGTACGTGGCGTTCTCCCCCTCCTGCCACGCGAGCACGACGCCGCGCGCCTGGGGATCGAAGTCCGTCGCCTGGGTCATGCCGTTCATCGGGTCGGACCCGGTCCAGTTGAGGCGGGTGTCTCCGTCGGCCATGTGGTCCTCGACGAGGGGCTCCGCGCCGGTCCACGCGATCCCGCCGCCGAGGCTCGCGGTCTCCGGGTCGTCTTCGGCTTCGTGGTCGTCCAGCACGACCGGGCGGAGATCGAGCGCGTCACGCCAGGTGGTCGACGCCACCATGTCCGACGTGACGGTCGACGGCCTGAAATCATGGTAGGAGCGCGTGAAGTAGTCGAGCGTAGCCGGGTTGCCCGACGCGTAGTGCTCGACCAGCGCCAAGAAGTAGGCCTTGGCGAGCACCTGGGTGTCGGTGCGCCCGATCAGGTTGGGCCCGGTCGCGTCGTTGAACCCGCAGCAGTTGAACTCGTTGTGCCCGACCCCTTGCAGGTAGGTGGTCTGTACCGGCCCCTGCGCGTGCTGCGACAATCGGAACGACATGCACTGGTCGCAGTCCGGGCCGCCGTTGACGTCGCCGTCCGCGGCCCCGAAGATCAGGTAGTACGGGGCGTCATGTGGGTTCGCGTCGTCGACGTCGAGGAACACGGTCGGGGCGATCGAGGCGATCGCGACGATGTCTTCCCACACGAAGTAGTCGCGAGACTCGCCGTCGCGGAGCCGGTCGTACGCGCGCGTCACGCCTTCGCCGCCGCGGCTGTGGCCAATCCACACGATCCGGTGGCTGTCGACGTGGCCGTCGAGCGCGCCCCCGTCGATGTCCGGGAGCGTCTCGAAGAAGTAGTCGGTGTTGGACAGGGTGGTCGCGGACGCCGACTCGATGCCCGGCCCCGTGTTGTTCTGGTGGGCCATCACGACGTACCCCCACGACGCGAGGTGCTCACCGAGGTAGTCGTACCACGTGTATTGGTGCCCGTTCCCGTGGCTGATCACAACCAGAGGAGCCGCGCCCATCTTGCCGATATCTTCGGGATAATACGTGCGCTGACCCAGCCACTGCCCACCCGAGTACGTGGTGGTGACCGGCACGTGTGGACCAGGCTCGGTGAGGTCGCCGATC
>CAIUDO010000461.1 GCA_903897935.1 uncultured Pseudomonadota bacterium | reverse complement strand
GCCTCGGGTGCATCGGTGAGTGGGTACAACGCCACCTGATCACCCGAAGTACCGCCTTCTTCCATCCCCGCGCCCAGAATTGCCGCTAGCCAGGTTGACGGAGGCCCGGCTGCACCCAACTCAATGACGGTTGCCACCGGTCTGCTCACCCTGGTCGCGGTCGGTGTGGGTGCTGCGATGCTCACCGACCTTGAGCGCGATCGCGTACTCAGCGCGCTCTCGCGAACGACCGTCGGAAAGGTGGACTTGAACGGACATTGGATGAGGATTCTCGAGTGGGGCATCATCCCGCTCGCGCTGGTGTTCTCCTTGACCCGGCCCGACATCGCCAGAATGCTCATGGAGTTCGCGCGGGGAAACTGACTACGGCCTGACCGGCTACGCGTCCCAGGCGGCCCCGGCGCGGACGTCGAACCCGCCCGTCAATCAGCCACTTTCCTCGATACTTAGCTCTTTAGAAATGGAACCGCCAACCGCGAGACACGCTTGAGCTCGTTGCGGCCGGACGCGCTCTGCGGCCGAATCACGCGAAGCCCACCGCCCCCCGCCCCACCCTCGCCCGAATCACCACCACCCCCCCATCCCGCGCAAACACCGCCGCCGTCGTCGCGGCGTCCCACGCGCGCCCCGGGAACCCCACCTCCCGCCCACCCGCGAACCCCACCGACACCGACGCCGACACCACCCCCTCGTCGACCACCTCCACCACCACCGGCACCTGAGCCACCGTGAACCCCACCGCCCCCGCCGGCACCACCACCTCCACCTCAACCCCCGACGGCCCCTGGCAGCGCCACACCCCCGCCTCCACCAGCAGCTCCCGGCGACGCAGCAACGCCGGCTCGAACGACAAACACCCGCCGCGCACCCGAACCCCCAGCTCCCCGAGCCGCGTCAACACCTCCTCCTTCACCTGACCCGTCATCCCGGGCTGCTGCGCCCCCAAGTGCCACGGCGTGTGCGAGTACGGATCCGTCGGGATCGCCCCGTACGCCTCCACCGTCTTGTTGAACGACAACCCGGCCCGCACCCGGTAATACCGCTCGGCCAACGCCGCCGCGTGCGGCGACCCCGCGTCGTGGGCGGCGCGCCACGCCTCCTGCACCGCCACCAACAGCTTGCTGACCATGTGCCAGTAGATGCAGCCGAGGCCCTCGTACTTGTACATCGTCCCCGACCGGCCCGTGAACGCGTGGTGGTCGAACGTGGCCTCGTACGCCGCGAGCGCGGCCTCCCGCCCGGCGCCCACCGCGCCCGACCACGCCGGGTCGGCGGCGAGCGCGTCGAGCGCGGCCCCGAGCGCGGCGGCGTTCGGTAACGACGCGTCAAAGCGCGCGATCCCGTCGGCGTCGACCGCGATCACGCCCCGGTGCCCGGAATCGAGCAGCGCCGCGAGCAACGGCACCTCGCGCGCGCCCGCGACCCGGTTGCGGTCGAGGAACCGGGGGCGGTCGCGGAACGGGTACAGCAAGAAGCTGCCCTGGTCCGCCCGATACAGCGCGCTGGTGAACAAGGCGTCGACGAGGGCGACCGCCTCGCCCGCGTCGAGCGCGCCGCTGCCCAACACAGCGACCTGCCCCTCCAACATCTCGTACAGATGCCCGACCCGCGCCTCACCGTCCGCGAGGGTGAGCAGGTTGTAGCTGTGCACCAGCCCGTCGGGCCGGCGGCTCGTGCGCAAGGTGTGGTCGAGCCACGCCCGCGCGTCGTCGCACAGCGCCACGACCGCCTGCGCGTCGACCGGCACCCGGCCCGCCGACGGGCCCGCGTACACGGCGGCCCGGTACGCCGAGAAGGCGCCGCCGAGCGCGTCGAGCAGCGACCGCCGGACGTCAGGCCGGACCGGCCCCCCGCCCGCGAGCGGCGCGTGATCGGCGAGCGCCCCCGACACCGCCTCCAGCCACGCACGGACCTCGACGGAGACGTCGTGCGCGCCGCTCCCGTCGACCAACGCCCGCAAGAACACCAGCGCCCGACGCAGGTGCGCGAGGGTGACGATCGACAACCCCTGGCCGACGAGCGCGTTGTTCGCGTCGTTCCACTCGGGCCGCTGCGTGTTGAGCCAAATGCCCCCGTCGACGACGAGGTTCGACAGCTTGGTGAGCACCGGGATCAGCAGCTTCTCGAACAGGTTGGCCAGCCGCACGCCGCCGCTCGCGTCGGGGACGAGCCGGCCGTCGCCGCCGACGTCGGCCTGGCGCGCCCGCGCGCGCGCGTTCGCCTCGTGATCGAACACGATCGTGTCCTTGGCATCCCGCACGATCTGGTCGTAGGGCCGCAGCCGGTACGGCACGTCGGCGAAGCTGAACAGGTCCCGGCCCAGCAGCCCGCGTACGCTGCCCGGCGCGAACGCCTCGGCAGCCTCGATCAACCGGAACAAGTAAACGATCTGATGGTCACCCCAGTACCCGATGTTCGCCCACGGGTCCTCCGGGTCAGGCTCCTCCCAGTCCACCCCGGCCCGCGTGATCCGATACGGGTTAAAGCCGTCGAGCGTGCTCGCGTTGACGAACTTCGCGATGACCGGCACCAAGAACGCCGGGTAGCTCTGGCACAGCGCCTCCCAGTTCTGGAAGATGTCGCGCCAATTGCCCTCGTAGCTGTAGATCGGCGCGCCGTCCGGGCCCTGGAGGCGGATCGAGAAGGCGTTCCAGGGGCGGCTGGGATCGCCGTGGCGACGGCTGAAGGTGAGGGGGAGGTACTCGAGGTAGAGGCGGATGAGGTGGTCGTCGCCGGTGGCCTCGGCGCGGGCGACGAACTCCGGGTGCGGCACACGCGCGCCGAGCCCGGCCACGAACGCCTGGTGCCGCGCGGCGACGTGGCGGTTGCGCTCCCCCAGGAACCGCCCGAAGTCGGCCACCGGGACGAGCAGGTCGTGGGCGAACACGCCGCCGCGCATGATGTTGTAGGCGACGTTCGCGAAGTGGTGCACGGTCGCCGACGCGTCGGCGGTGCGCTGCAAGCCGTCCGCGGCGGCGACCCGGGCGCGCAGCAGGCGGGCGCCGTGGGCGACGTCGTCGTCGATCGCGGCGCTCGCGTCATCGAGGCCGTCGAGCGTGCGCAGCAGGCCGGTGAGCGCGACGTGGTCGAGGTGCACGTCCCCGACGAGGTCCCACGTCACGGGGGCGCCCGCCACCCGCACGACGGCGCGCACCAGGTACGCCGCCCGCTGGCCAAACCACAGGTCTCCCGCCGGGGTCGGGCGGCCGGCGCGAACGTCCGCGACCGCGTCGGCCGACAAGCAGGTGCGCCCCGACGGCAACCCGTGGCGCCACACGACGTTGGCCCGCAGCGCCTCGGCGGGCGCCGCTTGATCCGACAGCAGCGCGTCCATCGCGTACAGGGCCACCCCGGACGGCAGCAGCTCGCTGCGCTTGTAGGCGTCGACGAGCGCGGACAAGCCCTGCTGCGCGAGCATCGGCACGCCAGCGGGCATCACGTTGACGAAGCCGTCGAGCACCTCGACGTCTCCGGCGTCCCCGAGCAGGGTGCAGCGGCGCACGAGGCCGAACCGGGGGCCCGTCGCCCAGCGGGCGCGGAAGGTGAGGCCGAGGTCCGGCGCCCGCTCCTCGAGCTCGAGCCAGTGGCCCTCCGCCGCTTTTCGTAGGGTGCGCGCGCGGCCCGGGGCGACGCCGCGTGGGTCGAACGGCTGCCACAGGGCGTCGCCGACCCGGATCAGCGTGATCGGCCCGTTGACGCCCGCGGCGTGGTGCAGGCGATCGTCCGTCTCGTACGGGAACAACGCCCGCGACGCGTCGACGCGCCCCGCGGTGAGCGCGCCCGACGTCGACACGTAGGCCCACACGTCCGACGCGCTGACGAGGCTGATCAAGAACGGACGCATCGCGTCGACGCCCTCGACCTCCCAGTACATCTCGCCGTCCGCCCCTTCGATGAGCGCGCCGCGCACCGTCATGTCGATGGCTCCTCGCCCGGCGGGCCGTCGAGCACGGCGGTGAGCAACGAGCGCGCGGGGCTGGTGACCCGGGCGGCTCGTTCGTCCCACCGGACGTCGATCTCGACGGCCTCCGCGGCCTCGTTGAACACGTGAACGAACCGCGCCCCGTCCGGCCCGCGGACGGCGACGGACCACAGCCCAGCCGGCGCCCGCACCGTGGCCTCGTGCACGACCGCGCCGGGGCGGGTGTGGCGCGAGATCTGGGCGAGCACGTGGAACAACGGCGTGACGTACACCTCGTCGCCGTCGACCAGGATCGGCGCCAGGCAGTAGTTGCCGACGTGGTTCGGGCCGCCGCGCCGGTCGAGCACGAGGTTCCAGTCGACCCACCCAGCGAGCCAGTGGCCGAGCCCGCCGACGAGGTCGCGCGCGTAGCGCAGCGCGGGCGCGTACGGGGGGTGGTCGACCTCGGGGTGCTCGGCCCAGACCCAGCCCCAATCCGTGGCTTCGTCCCGCCAGAACCAGCCGTCGTCGCGCCACCAGGGCGTCGGCCCGGGTGGGTCCTTGCCGTAGATGGTGTCGATGCAGCCCTCGGTCTGCACGATCGGTCGGTCGGGCCACGCGGCGTGGTGGGCGTCGAGCAGGTGCTCGTAGACGCGAAAGGTGGCGTCGTACCAGTGCACCGCGGTGCCCCACGCGTAGGGCGTCGCGGCGGGGTCGGCGAACACCGCGCCCGCGTACGCGATCATGCCGGCCCGGTTCTGGTCGTAGACGAGCACGCGCGTGTCGTGGCCGGCGGCGCGGAGGAGCGGCCCGAGCGTAGCCACGTACGCCGCTTGTTGCGCGGGCTCCATCTCCATCGACTCCCAGCTCCCGTTGTTGCCGTGCGGCTCGTTGACGGGGGTGAGCGCCCAGGTGGCGACGCCGAGCGCGGCGAGCGCGTCGACGTAGCGCACGGTGTAGCGGGCGAAGGTGTCGAGGTGGGCGTCGAGCAGGCGGCCGCCGCGCCGCTGCTCGCGGTCGAAGTAGCGCCCGTTGTCCTTCATCCACGGCGGCGCCGTCCACGGGGACGCGATCAGGCGGAACGCGGCGCCGGGCACGGCGTGGGCGTCGAGCAGGAGGTCGAGGTGCCCGTTCTGCCGGTCGACGTCGAGGGAGAAGCCCCCCAACGACGGGTCCGGGTCCGGCGCGTAGCAGTAGCTGCTCGTGCTGAAGTCGCAGCTCCCGATGTGGGTGCGGACGAGGCTGAACGCGGCGCCGTCGGCGCCGAACGCGAGCTCGAGCACGGCGCGACGCCGGTCGGGCGACAAACGCGACAACGCGGCCGCGGACGCCTGCGTGAGCGAGCTCCCGACGCCGAAGACGGTCTGGCGCGGGCGGTCGGTGTGCGCGACGATCACGTACGCTGCCTCACCCTCGGCGGGCGGCGCCGCCAGCGGCTCGGCGCGTTGGTGAGCGCCGGCCGCGGACGTGAGGATGACGTGCATGCGGGCCCTGCTAACGCGCGGGCGCGGTGACGGGCGCTGGCGAGGTCGCCGTGGTTACGGGGGGCCGCCTTCGGGAGACCGTCATGCATCCGTACCGCACCCACACCAACGACGCCCTGCGCGCCGAAGACGACGGCGCCACCGTGCGCCTCTCCGGCTGGGTCCACGCCGCCCGCGACGTCGGCGGCATCTTGTTCCTCGTCCTGCGTGATCACTACGGCGCCACCCAGCTCGTCGTCGAGCCGGGCAGCGCGGCGCACGAGGTCGCGCGCCGGCTGCGCGTCGAGACGACCGTGCGGATCGACGGCGTCGTGCGGGCGCGCCCCGCCGGCGCCACCAACAAGGACATGGCCACCGGCGCCATCGAGGTCGTGGTGTCGGACCTCGAGGTGCTCGGCGGCAGCGACGTGCTGCCGTTCCCGATCGTCGACGACCCGAAGGTCGCCGAGACCGTGCGCATGGAGTACCGCTTCCTCGACCTGCGCCGGAAGGCCCTGCACGACAACATCGTGCTTCGGTCCAAGGTCGCGAGCCGGGTGCGCCAGTACATGTCGGCGCAGGGCTTCCTCGAGATCCAGACGCCGATCCTGACCTCGAGCTCGCCGGAAGGCGCCCGCGACTACCTCGTGCCGAGCCGCGTGCACCCGGGCACGTTCTACGCGCTCCCGCAGGCGCCGCAGATGTTCAAGCAGCTCCTGATGACCTCGGGGTTCGACCGGTACTTCCAGATCGCGCCGTGCTTCCGCGACGAAGACGGGC
>CAIUDO010000460.1 GCA_903897935.1 uncultured Pseudomonadota bacterium | reverse complement strand
GGCCCGCGCTGCCCAGCGCGACCCGAAGGGCGGTCGCGACGCGGATCGCGCCCCCCGCCGGGCCGCCCCGCCCGCGCCGACCTCGTTCGACGAGCTCGATCAGTTCCTGGTCGAAGAAGATGGCTGACCGTCGTCCCAGCCGGTGTCCCACGCGCCCGCGAGGTGCACCTCCGGCGTGAGCACGACCCCCTCGCGCTCGGCGACGACCCGCCGCACGTGCTCGACGACGGCGCGCAGCTCGGCCGCCGTCGCGCCGCCGAGGTTGACCACGAAGTTGGCGTGCTTCGGGCTCACCTGCGCCGCGCCGATCGTGAAGCCCTTGAGGCCACACCCCTCGATGAGGCGGCCCGCCGACGTGCCGGGCGGGTTTCGGAACGTCGACCCGCAGCTCCGCTGGTGCGTGGGCTGGGTCGCCGCGCGATACGCTAGGTGCTCACGGATCTTCTGCCGACTCTCATCCATGTCGCCGGCGCACCGCACGGTGGCCCCCAGCACGACCGCGCCGTTCGGCAACGTGCTGCTGCGGTATCGGAGCGCCAGCGCCGACGCCGGGAGGGTCGCGCGCGCGCCGCCGGGCAGCGCGACGTCGACGTCGACGAGGATGTCCGCGACCTCGCCGAGGTGCGTCCCGGCGTTCATCACCACCGCGCCGCCCATCGTGCCGGGGACCCCGGCGAGCGGCCCGAGGCCCGGCCAACCGGCCCGATCGGCCTGACGCAGCAACCGCACGAGGTCCGCCCCGCCGCCGACGTGCAGCAGGTCGCCGTCGCGCGCGGCGTCGGCGAGCTCGCCCGCGAGCACCAACACGACGCCGCGCACCCCGTCGTCGCTGATCAGCAGGTTCGACGCGTTGCCGAGCGGCGTGACCGGCAGCGCCGCCTCCGCCGCGATCCCGAGGACGCGCGCGACGACCTCCGCGCGCGGCGCGCTGACGAGCAGATCCGCCGCGCCGCCGACGCCCCACCAGGTCCGCCCGGCGAGCGGCGCGTCGACCATGACCTCGGCGCCCGCGCCCCGCAACCGCGCCGCGATCTCGTCCCGCAAACCGCCCCCCGTCGTCGCGCGTCGCACGCTAACGCCGAACGCCGAACGTCCGCGACCACCGAGTCGGGGTTAGGCAGCCCCCGGGAGGCGCCGTGGTCACGATCGTCGGGCTCGGTCGGGTCGGAGGCGCGCTCGTCGCGCGGGCAACCGAGCGCGGGATCCCAACGCTCGCGGTCGGGCGCGACGCCGGCTGGGACGGCTTGCACGCCGGCGCGGGGCCGATCCTGGTGACCGTCCGCAACGACGACCTCGACGGTGTCGTAGCGCGCGTGCCCGAACATCGCAGGGCTGACCTGGTCTTCGTGCAGAACGGCATGATCCGCCCGTGGCTGCGTGCGCACGCGCTGACCCACAACACGCGCGGCTTGTTGTTCTTCGCCGTCGGCGCGCGGGGGGGGCCGGTCGTCGTCGGGCCACCGAGCCCGTTCCACGGCCGCTACGCGCCGGAGGTCCGGGCCTTCTTCGCCGCCATCGACGTGCCGACCGCCGAGGTCGACTGGGCACGCTTCTCCGCCCTCGAACTGGAGAAGCTCACCTGGAACGCCGCGTTCGGGCTCCTGTGCCGCGTCCACGGCGAGACGGTCGGGCAGGTGTGCGACCACCACCACGACGAGCTCACCGCGCTCGTCGACGAGCTGCGGCGCGTCGGGCGGGCCGCGATGAGCGTCGACCTGCCGATCGAGTGGCTCGTAGAACGCCTGGTCGCGTACTCCAAGACGATCGCCGACTATCGCGGGGACGTCAAGGAGTGGCGGTGGCGCAACGGCTGGTTCGACGCCGTAGCCGCCCAACGCGGCGTCGCGACGCCCGTACACCGACGGCTGCTGACCGCGGCGGGGTTCGGCGACCGGCTGGTCGACCTTTAGCGAGGCAGCTGACCCGCACCGGTGCGCGCGCGCGACGGACGCGCTACCCTGCCGACGCATGACCGCGCTCCTATCCTTGTGGTTGGCGGCGACCGCCACCGCGTCCACCCTCGGCTCGCCCGTCGCCCGTGACGAACACGGAGACGTTCGGGTCGCCATCGGCTTGTTCGGCGAGTCGGCGCCGGGCAACCCGCCGTCGTTGCCGGGCAAGGTGCTGCGGGTGGATTGGGTGCCGGTGGACAACTTCGGCCTGTTCGTCGACGGCACCTGGACCAACAGCCAGATCGACAAGGTCGGGGGCATCCGACTTCGCTCTTGGCAAGCGGCGGCAGGCGGGCGGCTCGCGGTTTACCCGTTCACTGCGGTCGGGTTCGGGCTGGTCGGGCGCGTGAGCTACAGCCACGACTGGACGGTGTCGCCGTTCTACCTGCAAAGCAGCGAGGACCTGATCACGGCGACGACCGGTACGACCGTGGTCACGACCCCGCAAGACACGACGGACACGACGGACACGGCGAGCGAGGAGGAGTCCACCACGAAGGACCCGTTCTTCCCTGCGTGGGCGCGCGGTTACCGCGAAGACGAGACGCGCCGCTTGACCGGCCGTGTGGTCGCCGCGATGCTCATGGGCGTCCCAGATTCGTCGATCTACCTTTGGTTCGGCCCACACCTCACCGTGCGCGGTGGCCAGGCGATCACCGCCGACGGCAACCAGCCCGCGTGGGAGTTCGAGTTCAACACCAAGCGGCCGGTCGGCGCCACGCTCGGCTTCGAGGCGCACAGCGAAGACCTGCTCGGCGTTGGGGATCCGCGCCAGCGGTGGCTGTCCGCCGGCATGGAGCTGCACCTGATCGACGCGACCGGCCTGAGCGTGTGGGTCGGCTACGCGTTCTAGCCCTTGAACAAGCGGTCAGCAGTCAGCGGTCAGCGGTCAGCCCGGTCAAAGCCATGCATCGCTCAGCGACAGTCGACCGGGTTGTTCGCGTTCAGGTGAAGGTCGGTTGGGTCACCATCGCGCCATTGTCGAGCTGAAACCTGATGGCTGATGGCTGATGGCTGACGGCTCGGCCCTGCGCTTGTTTTGGGCCTAGCCGCTGCGCCAAGCTAAGGAGCGCGCAGGGCTGAAGGCCCGCGCTCCGGAGTCACCGCGCATCGATGGAGCGCGGGCGCGCTGAAGGCCCGCGCTGCGCAGTCACCGCGCATCGGTACGGAGCGCGGGCGCGCTGAAGGCCCGCGCTGCGGGGTCACCGCGCATCGGCACGGAGCGCGGGCCCGGGCGAGGCCGGGCGCGCTGAACGCCCGCGCTCCGGAGTCGCCGCGCATCGGTTCAGGGCGCGGCTCACGACGGCTCGGCGAAGATGAACAGCAGCGGATCGTAGCACGCGCCCGCCGCAAGCTCGTCGCACGTGGCGTCCATCACGCAGCGCTTGTGCTCCTTGAACGCGTCGACCTTCACCTGGTCGTCCCACCACTCGTCGTACAGCGCAGCCTGCCGGTCGCAGTCTTCGACACACGCGTCTTGCGAGGTGCGCGGCGAGTCGAGCCCGCACGCGATGACCTTGTCGCACACGCGATCGCACGACGGCGCGCAGCCCGACGACAACGAAGCAAGCAGCCCCAACGCGATGAAGACGTGTCTCAATGGGGCTCGCAGTAGCCCGCGTTGATGTCTTCGCACGACGTCTGGTCCACACACTCCATCCAGGCCGCCGCTTGCGTCTCGTTCTGGAGGATGATGGACTCGCCGGACGTCTGCCGATCGTCGGGGTTGTACGTGCCGAGTTCGCCGGGCGCGTCGAGCGCCTCCTCGCACGCGTTGATGCAGTCGCGGAACGCCTCGTCGGTGTCGCGGCCGGGTGTGGGCACGCCGCAGTTCGCCGCGTCTTCGAAGTACAAGCGCTCGCAGGTGCTCTGGCAGTTGGGGCCGCAGCCGGCGGCGACGACGGCGATGACGGGCACGAGGACGGCGACGAGAGAGCGCATCAGGACTCCGGGCGAGACCGCGGGAGGGTACGACAAGGACGGCGCGCGTGGGCCCGTCTGGTAGGATCTGACGACAATGTGACGCCCGGTCCCGACCTCCGGTTCACGCGCCCGAGCGGGCGAGCCGACCGTCCCGAAGCGTGAACCCCGGGGGTAACCGATCGGGCGACGCTCCGTGCGCGACGACGTCGACGCGGCGCGTCGACAACGCGTCGGCGATGCGGAGGCGAAGCCGATTCGACTCCTCTTTCGGGTCGATCATCACCGCCACCAGCGCCGGCACGGAGGCGTCACCCGGCTGCGCGAGCAGCACCTCGGCGGCCGCGTAGCGAACACCCTCGTCGAAGTCGCGC
Organism: uncultured Pseudomonadota bacterium; assembly: GCA_903897935.1. Taxonomy (GTDB): domain Bacteria; phylum Myxococcota_A; class UBA796; order UBA796; genus CAIUDO01. The sequence continues at coordinate 2,573 of CAIUDO010000460.1, read as the reverse complement.
AGCAGCGGGGCGGCCGCGGTCACGAGGCGGGTGTCACGGACGTCGGAGAACCAGACCAGCAGCTCCTTCTTCTTGGCGGCCTTGAAGTCGTCGCGGCGCGCCTCCGCCGCGAGCAGCTCCAACGCGACGTCGATCGCGCGCGCCCGCGACGCGAGCTCGCCGAGCAGCCGAAGCGGGAGCGCGAACTGCTTGCAGTGCTTGAGCCACGACTCGAGCGCGTGCAGCACGACGTCCGGCCCGAGGGAGACCAGCAGCGCGTAGAGCGCCTCCTTCTCGGCCTGGTCTTTGAGCTGGTGATCGAGGTTCATGTCGAAGCGGCTGATCAACCCGGCGATGGCGCGGGGCTGCCGGTTCTCGGCCAACCAGCGCGCCGACGCCTCGCGGTCTTCGGGCTGGGCGTCGCGGTTGGTCAAGCGGCGGGTGTGCCGGTCCACCCGCTTGGGCTCCGACAAGAACAGGTCGATGAGGTCCATGGAGGCTCCGCGGCGCGCCTAACCGGATCGGGGCCCCGACTGCGCGCGCGGAAGCCTCGTCACCGTGGGTTACGACGTCCAGGGCACGAAGCAGAAATTACGAGCCGGTCCGGAGCGACCACGATGACGACGGGTCCGCCACGCCCTACCGGAGCCACGACGGGCCTCGGCGTCCCCGAGCGGGTCGCCCTCGCCGGCTTGTCCGTGGCGCTGCTGGTCGGCTCGACGTGGGCGGTGTTCTCGTTGCCGCTGCACTTCGATCTGGTCGCCGCCGCCGGAGTCGTGCTCGCGGCCGTCTTCTTCGTGCTGCCGCGCTCGTCGGTCCTACTGCTCGTCGCGCTGCAGGTGTCGGTCGGGATGTTGTGGTGGGTGCCGGGCACCGTCGGCGGCCTCGGGCTGCTCGAGCTGTTCGGGGGCGTGTCGTCGCTGGCGGTGCTGGTGCTCGCGCTGCCGGCGATGCGGCGCATCGAGCAGAGCGACCTGTTCGTGCCGGTGATGTTGCTCGGCGGCTTGTTGGTCGTGGCAGCGTTTCGAGCGCCGACCCCGGTGACGGGCGTCGGCGTCTTGGTGCGCTACGCCGGGCCGCTCGTGCTCGCGCTCGTCGTCGCGTCCTTGTTCCGAGAAGCATGGGTTCAACGACTGGCTTGGCTCACCCTGGCGCTCGCGATCGTGCCGCCGGCCCTGGTGTCGACGTGGCTGCTCGCGACGGGGCAGATGGCGGAGGTCAGCCTCGCCGGGCTGAACCGGTTGGTCGGCGGGTTTCAGGACGTCAGCGCGCACGGCCAGGTGATGGCGGTCGGCACCGCGCTGGTGTTGGGCGCCGCCCCGATGGTGCCGGGGCGCTGGCGGACCGCGGCGTGGGCCCTCGCCGCGGTCACCGCCGCCTGCATGTTCTTGTCGCAGTCGCGCACCGCGCAGATCGGCCTCGTCGGGTTCGGCGCGGTGTGGCTCGTCGCGTCGGGGCGTCGGCGCGCCGCCCTCGCGATGGCCGTCGTTCTCGTGTTGGCGGTCGCGACCAGCAGCGTCCTGCAGGACCGGTTCGACGACCTCGTCGCGTGGACGACCGTGGATCCCCTCGATGGCCCGCAGGCGATCGAGGACCTCGGCAGCGGGCGCGTGCGCATTTGGAAGTACAGCCTCGAGTCGTTCGCGCGCCAATCGCCGCTCGATCAGCTCTTCGGTGTCGGCCTCGGCGACCACCGCTCGCTGTACCTCGACACCCGAACTTCGGGAAAGGCCACGCACAACGACTGGTTGGCCCTCGCGTTTCAGGCGGGCCCCCTCGCCTCGTTGCTCTACGCCTGGGCGCTGGCGCGGGTCGCGCGCGCCGCGTGGTCGCTGCGGGCGATCGCCGCCCCGTCCACCTGGGAGCGCGCGGCCGCCGACGCCGGCCTCGGCCTGGTGGCCATGGTGGTGGTCATGAACTTCTTCAGCAACGCGTTCGTGTCGCGGGTCAACACCGCCTGGATGTTCTGGGCGGCCGCGGGCCTCGTCGTCGCGATCCACGCGCGCGCGCGGGCCGAGGTCGCGGCGAGCCACATCACGCGGGCCGCTCGTCGACCAGCGCGCTCCGACGGGCATCCTTGACGGAAACCGCCGGTCTCCGGTATAGAAGCCCGTGCGCGGACGCGGAGAACGGAATGCTAGGCGCTCACGAGCCAAAGAGATTCGCCTCGATCGCGTGCGTAGCCGCGTTGGCCGCGGGTTGTGGTGGTGGTGGCGACGACAGCGCGGCCGTCACCGTGTACGTGGATCCGGTCGCGGACGCCGGACCCGACCTGCGCGCGCTGCTCGGCGAGAGCTTCGTGCTCGACGGCCGGTTCTCCACGGCGGACGCGTCGGCCCGGCTGGCCTACACCTGGGCGTTCGAGGAGGTGCCGCTCACCTCCGCGCTCGACGACACCGCGTTCGGCGCGACGAACGGCACCCCCGCCGCCGAGACCGTCGGCTTCACGCCCGACGTCGAGGGGGCGTACGTCGTCTCGTTGTCGGTATCGGACGGTGTCACGGCGTCCGCCCGCGACATCGCCGTGTTCACTGCCCTGGTGAGCAACCTCCCGCCCGTCGCCGACGCGGGCACCGCGGGCGTCGGGCAGGTCG
>CAIUDO010000459.1 GCA_903897935.1 uncultured Pseudomonadota bacterium | reverse complement strand
CCGCGGCGCTCGAAGACCTCGTCTGTGAGGATCCCGCGTTCTCCGAGGCGATCGACGAGGTCGAGGCCGGCGGCGTGGTCGGCGTTGGCGGCGAAGGGGGCGCCGCCGCGGTCGGGAACGACGGGGCGGAGGGTGCGGGGCCGGTCTCGGCGCGCTCCTCACTGGGCGCCGACACCTCCGCCGCGGTCGACGACGCCGAGGTGGCCCGGATCATCGCCGAGGCGCAGGCACAGGCCGAAGGCGCCACCGCCGCCGATCGTGCGCGGGAGGCGTGGTGGTACGTCTACAACCTCCGCCAGGCCGACAACCAGGACGTGAACCTCGCCGCGGCGGAGCACTACCTCTACGCCCGCTACTCGGGCGCCCAAGACGGCGCGCTGGGCGCGGTCGCGACCGGCGTGATGGCGACCGGCTACGACGCCGTCAAGGCCGTGCTGTTCGCGGTCGGCGAGGAGGACCTCATCTCCACCGACGGTCGAACGCCGTCGCGCCCGACCTGGGGATCGACCGCGTGGGGCATCGAAGGGGCGTGGGACAGCCTCTGGGAGTGAGCGTAGGGCCGAGCCATCAGCCATCAGGAACGCGAACAACCCGGTCGACTGCCGCTGAGCGATGCATGGCTTTGACCGGGCTGACCGCTGACCGCTGACCGCGTGTTCAAGGACTAGCGACTCGCGACGTCAGCACACCAACTTGCGCACCTTCGTGGGTGGCGTCTCGACGGCATAAGTTGTATATGCATCTCCATGCCGCCGACCCACACCACGGAGCGCCCCGACCCGGTCGCCGTTCGCGTCGCGAGCGGCTGCCTGTTGATGCGCACGCGCCGACTGTCCAGGATCCTCACCCGGATCTACATGGAGCACATGCGGGCGGTGGACATGAGCGTCTCGCAGTACACGCTGCTCGCCGCGATCGGCGCCAACCCGGGCGTCTGCGCGTCCGACCTGTCAGCGGCGCTGGACATCGAGAAGTCGACGTTGTCCCGGGAGTTGGGGAGCATCAGCCGCAACGGCTGGGTGCGCGTGGTCGCGACCGAGGGCCGCGCACAGGCGCTCGCGCTCACCAACGACGGCGCGGCCCGGCTGTCCGCGGCGATGACGGCGTGGGAGGCTGCGCAGGCCGCTGCGCATATCGAGCTGGGTCCGCTCGCCGCGCACCTGGTCGACCACTTCGCTGCCAGGTGAGCGGCGGCGCGCAAGTTGTATCTACAACATTTCGAGGGCGCTACAGATGTCATCGGTACCTACCAGGTTTTCACGACTCGGGTCATGGGCGGTCGTCACGGGCGCCTCATCCGGCATCGGTCGCGCGCTGGCGCTCGAGCTCGCCGCCGCCGGCCTGAACGTCGTGTTGGCGGCCCGCAGCGAAGACGCGCTCAACGCCGTCGCCGCGCAAGCGCGCGCGCTCGGTCGCGACGCTCGGGTGGTGGTCGTCGACCTGGCGGCACCGGGCGGGCCCGCAGCGTTGCACGCCGCGACCGCCGATCTCGACGTCGGCATCGTGGTCCTCAACGCCGGCTTCGGCTCGGGCGGCGCGTTCCTCGACGCCCCGCCCGACGCCCACGCGGCCATGGTCGACCTCAACTGTCGCGCCCTGGTCGCTTCGAGCGCGGCGTTCGGCAAGCGCCTCGCGGACCGTCGGCGCGGGGCGCTCGTGCTCGTCGGCTCGATCGTCGCGTTTCAGGGTGTGCCGTTCTCGGCGACGTACGGCGCGACGAAGGCGTTCGTCCAGTCGCTCGGCGAGGCGCTCGTGGTCGAGCTCGACGCGCACGGCGTGGATGTCCTTGTGGCGGCGCCTGGGCCGACCGACAGCGGGTTCGGCGCGCGAGCGGGGCTGCGCATGGGGCAAACGATGACGTCCGCGTCGGTCGCTTCGGCGATCGTGGCCCAGGTTGGGTCCCGGGGCACGTCGTTCCCCGGGTGGCTGTCGAAGCTGCTGCGCGGCCTGTTCATGGCGCTGCCGCGCGTGCTGGCGTCGCGCATCCTGGGATCGGTGATGCGCGGAATGTCGAGGTAGGCCGCCTACGGTCAGGGGGCCATGTCGAGATCGTCGAAGTAGAACAAGCCGCCGCCGCCGTCGGCGCCGGTGGTGCCGAAGTCGTAGAAGATCGACGCCTTGTTGAACGTGTACGCCGGGTTGAGCTCGGCGGTGCCCGACGCCTCGTCGGCGAAGTCGAACGTCAGCGTGTGCCACGCCTCCGCCACGGTCGTGGTCGCCTCGGTCTCGACGGAGTGGGTCGGATCCGCGGCGTCCTCGATCTTGAGCCGCACCGGGATGCCGGCCTCGGGGGCCCAGATCCGCACGGTCATGCGGGTGTCGAGCGCGGTGATCGGCAAGACGTCGATCGACGCGGCCGCGCCCGTCGCCACCGTGGTGCCCGCCCACAGCTCCGCCGACGCCGACTTGACGACGCGCGCGACGTTGCTCGATCCATCAACAGGATCGGGCACGACCGTCGCGTCCTCCGCGCCGCCGAACCCGAGCAACGAGTACGTCACGGTGGGGTCGTCGAACGTGATCGGCACGCCGCCGGCGGGCCCCGGGCACTCGGGCACGAAGACCACGCCCATGAAGGCGACGTCGTCGACGTAGTAGGTGCGGGCGCCACCCGCATCACCGCCGGTGGTGCCGAAGTCCATGAAGATCGACACCCGACTGTACGTGTTGGCGACGTCGAGCGCTGCGGTGCCGCTCGCTTCGGCGGCGAAGTCGAACTCGAGCGTCTCCCAGACCTCGGCGGTCGTGACGGTGGCTTCGGTCTCGACGGAGATCCAGCCCGCGTTCGCGTCCTCCACCTTCAGGCGCACCGGGATCCCCGCGACCGGCGACCACACGCGCACCGACATCTTGGTGTCGGCGGCGGAGAACGGGAGGCGCGGGATCGAAGCGCCCGGGCAGGTCGACATCGTCGTGCCCGCCCACAGCTCGGCGGACGCGGACTTGACGACCTTCATGACGTCGTTGCTGGCGTCCGTCGGGTCGGCGACGACGGTGGCGTCCTCGGCGCCGCCGAAGCCCGACAACGACGGGACCTCGGAGAAGGTGATGAGCACGGTGTCGGTCACCGGGAGCACGGTGTCGTAGTCCTGCGACACGGACACGGGGTCGACGTTCGGGTTGCCGGCGAGATCCTCGAACGTGCCGGCGCCCACGGAGACGTCGACGGTGCCGGCGCTGTCAGGGACCAGCCCAACGTCCAGGGTGGCGGTGAGCGCGTCGACCCAGGTCAACACGCCCGCGGTGGCCCCCGTGACGACGACGTCGGCGTCGTCGAACGAGGTACCGACGTCCTCGCTGAACGTGAAGGTGTACGTCAGGTCGGCGGTGGCGACGCCGCCGGCTTCGGAGTCGGTGATCGTCACGGTCGGCGCGACGGTGTCGGGTAGATCGGTGTCCGTATCGGTGTCCGTGTCCGTATCGGTGTCCGTGTCCGTATCGGTATCCGTGTCCGTATCGGTATCCGTGTCCGTGTCCGTATCGGTATCGGAGGTCGTTCCAGCCGTGTCGGTGTCCTTGGAGCCGCACGCCGCGAGCGCGACGAAAGAGAGCAGCGAGAGCGAACGAATCGAGACAGTCATCAAGTCCCCTACCGCGCCCGTTCGTCGAGCACGTCGGACGGAGCTTGCCCGACCAGCGCGCGCCTTGCTGGGCCGTGTGCCTGTTTGGTGACCGTACCGCCCCGTATGGTGAACGCGCGTTGCCGAGCAAGCGACGCCGGAGCAGCGAAAGCTAGTCGTCGGAACCGGAAGTCCTGTCCGGGCTGATCGTCTGATCGCGGCGTGTGATCGGGTGGCATGCCCGGTCCATGTGCTACGCCCATCGTGATCCCCGACGACCTCCCCCACGTGGGTCGATGCGAGGCGCACGACTCCGGCCGCCGCACCATTGGGCGCGATTTTGACCGGTGTTCGTCGTCGTAGCGGCGGTGGTCGATGTGG
>CAIUDO010000458.1 GCA_903897935.1 uncultured Pseudomonadota bacterium | reverse complement strand
GAATACTGCCGCAACAATCGCCCAGCGTCACTCAAGCGAAACGCGATCCACTCGGCGAAGTATGCGTGTGTGCCGAGATGGCGGTAAAGCCGGCGATAATCGAGGGCGTTCAAGTCGCCGCGCTGCGGGATGACGGCCTCCATGCGGTTCGCCTGGTGCGCGAACGGGCTGGCGGCGACCAGCGCCATCATCGCGCCTGCGAGCAGGTTGGTTCCGGCGAACAGCTTGAGCGTTGGTGTAGTCACTGGGCCTCCGTGGCGCACGCGGGCAACCTCACCGATGGAGGGCGCCGGCGCGATTCCCGCGGAGGGAAGCGTCGCCGCTCCCTGTTCGTGGTTAGCTGCCGCCATGCCGACGCCCCACCGACCTCCGACCCTCGCTGCACCCTCCCGACATCGCGCCGACGACCTCGCGGAGGATGGGGTCCCCGACGCCCCGTTCGCGCGTGAGCTGCGCGCGTGGCGGGCGCGACGGGGCCTGAGCCAGCGCGATCTTGCGCTCCGAGCAGGCACGACGGCCCGCCACCTCTCGTTCCTGGAGACGGGGCGCAGCCGACCCGGCGCCGCGGTCGTGCTGCGCCTCGCGCGCGCCCTCGAGCTGCCGCTCCGGCAGCGCAACGCGCTCCTTCGCTCCGCAGGTCACCCACCCGCGTTCCCCGACCGCTCGCTCAGCGCCGCCCAGATGCTGCCCTTTCGCGCTGTCGTCGAACAATTGCTTGCCCGCCACGAGCCGTTCCCGGCCTATGTGATCGACGCTCGGTGGCGCCTCGTGCAGTCGAACCGCGGAGGCGCGTGGCTGTGGGGCCTCGTCGGGCCCGCGGCGACGGAGGGCAACGCGTTGCTCGCGATGTTGCGCGCGCCGGCCGTGTGGGACGCGCTGGAGAACCGCGCGGAGGTCGCCTATCAGCTCGCGGACGCACTGGAGCGCGACGCCGTCACCAGCGGCGACCCCGACTTGCTCGCCGACCACGCCGCGCTGCTGCGATTGCTCGCCGGCACGCCGCGGCCGCCAGAGGCCGAAGGAGCGCCGCCCGCGCTCTGCCCGCGTATGCGGTTCGGAGGACACACCCTCGCGACGATCACCACCATCTGCAGGTTCGGCAACGCGCTCGATCTCTGCCTCGATGAGCTTCGGGTCGAGCTCGTGTTCCCGGCCGATCCCGAGACGGAGGCGGTATTGCGGGCGATGGGCGAGCAGGCTTGAGGCCCACCCGCCCGCGGATCAACAGCACCCCCCGCGCGGCTTGACGGCCTCGATGGTGGCGGACTGTACGTAGTCTTCGACGCTGCGTCCGGGCGCCCAGTCCTTGATGAACGTCCGGGACGCGTCTTTGGGGGCGATGCGGACGTCGACGAACCCAGCGTCGCGCATCGCGGCTTCGAGGTCGGCGATCGGCGCCGCGTTGCCGATGCAGCCCGCGATCAGCGCGAGATCGTCTTTCATCTCCTGGGGGAGCTCGGCGGTCGCGACGACGTCCGAGATCGCGAGGCGGCCGCCGCGCTTGAGCACCCGGAACGCCTCGCGGAACACCGCGGGCTTGTCGGGCGACAGGTTGATGACACAGTTGGAGATGATGACGTCGGCGGTGCGGTCGGCGACGGGCAGGTGCTCGATCTCGCCCAGCCGGAACTCGACGTTCGTGAAGCGGCCCGTGGCCGCGTTGCGACGGGCCTTCGACACCATGTCGGGGGTCATGTCGACGCCGATGACGCGGCCGGTCGGCCCCACCTCGTGCGCCGCCAGGAAGCAGTCGAACCCCGCGCCCGAGCCGAGGTCGACGACGGTCTCGCCGGTCGGGACGAGGTCGAGGTCGGCCTGCGCCTAGCCGAGGCGCGTCGAGATGAGCGTGTTGATCGTGGCGTCGTCGGAGACCCCGCAGCAGCTCGCGGCGCCAGAGGTGGCGACGCCAGCGTCGTTCGCGCGCGCGACCTGCGCGTACGCTTCGCGGACGGATCCGCGCACGGCGTCTGCGGTGACGGGGTCGGGGGAGGGGGTCGGGGGGCCGCCACAGCAGCCGGAGGTGGTCTTGGCCATGGTCGGGGGTCCTTGGAGCGAAGCCGGCGGGACGGCGGGTCTGGGGGGCTCGGCGGCGCGGGTCAGCCGCCGTAGAGGAAGGCCGCAGTGAACGCGTAATCGGTCACCTGGTCGGGGCTGGAGGAGCAGTCGAGGCCCACCCAGTCCTGGTCGGGGCACGGGTGGTCGCGGTTGAGGGACCACATCGACACCCGGCCGATGCCCTCAGCGGCCGCCCACGCGGCGACCTCGGCCGCGTCGTCGAGCGTGAACACCTCGGTGGTGACGTCGTTCATGCCGATCATCGGGGTCACCCCGATGCGCCCGCTGAGCGTGTCCGCGGGGAGGCCGAGCACCTCCGCGAGCTGGTCGCGCGTCTCGGTGGCCGCCGCGATCGCGTACGCGCCCATGTTGCCCTCGGGATCGGGCGCCGCGCCGTCGCCGTAGTCCATCGCCATCACGTTGACGCCGGCCAGATCGACGCCCGCCGCCACGAACTGCTCGATCACCGCGACCCCGTCGGGGGTGAGGCCGCTCGGCAATACGGGCAGTGTGAGCACGACCGCGAGGCTTGGCAGGTCGGCCTGCAACGCGGCCGCCGCCTCGGCGCGCCGCTGCACGGAGGTCGGATCGGCCAACCACGCGCCCTCGACGTCGAAGTCGATCTCGTCGACGCCCAGGGTGTCGATCACGCGGCGGTACTGCGCGGTCAACGAGGTGACGTCGGGGCACGCGGCGGCGAGCGGCGTGCCGGAGGCGCCTCCGAAGCTGACCACGACGTCGCCCCCGAGGGCCCGTAAGCCCGCGATCTCCTCGTAGAGGGTGTACTTGCCGTCCGTGTCCCACGAGACCGGCCCTGTCTCGACGGGGTAGTACCCCCCCCACGAGGCGTCGCAGGCGGAGCCGGTGGCGTCGACGACGAAGCCGAGCACGACGCGTCGAACGCCCGTCGCGGCCCCGATCGCGCCGATCCGGGCCGTCGGGTACAGGGTGGCGTCGACGAACGGCGCGAACCGCTCGACGCCCATCGTGGGGGTGTCGGTGTCCGAGTCGGTGTCGGTGTCGCTGTCGGCGTCCGAATCGGTGTCGGTGTCGGCGTCGCTGTCGGCGTCGGTGTCGGCGTCCGAATCGGTGTCGGCGTCCGAATCGGTGTCGGCGTCGCTGTCGGTGTCGCGACAGTCGGCGGCGTCCGCGCACTCTTGTGTGTCGTCCGGCTTCCCGCACGCCATCAACCCCAGCACGAGCGCCACGCGCATGTCCGTCCCTCCGGCTGTGGGGAGCATAGCGCGTCGCGACGCGGTCACGCAGCGGCCAACGCCGCCGCCGCCGCGAGCTTGTGGATCGCCCGCCAGGGTGGACCCGCGGCGCGCCCCATGGCGGCGATCGGCGCCTCGGCGGACGCCCACCCTCGAGCGGCCGCCGCCTGGGCGAACACCTCCTCGCGCGCGTACCAGGTGACGGCCCAGCCGCGGCCCTCGGCGGCGGCCGCGATGGCCTGGCGGTACATGACGCCGTCGGCGACGGTCTGCGCGCGGGCGTCGGCGATGCGCTGCTCGGTGGTGGGCGGCAGCACCGGGCAGACGCGCACCGAGACCGCTACGATCGGCTCGGAGACGGCCTCGGCGAGGGCAGCGAGCGCGTCGCGGGCGCCGGCCAGGGCCGCCGCGCGCACCTGCTCGACGAGCGCGACGGCCTCGGCCAGCGTGACGTCGCGCGCCCACGGGCTGTCCCGGTAGCGCCCCACCGCCCACGATCCCTCGTGGTGGTGCGGGTGCGTCGGCAAGCCCGTGGTGAGCGCGACGCAGCGTCGATCGAGCAGGTCCCCGCCGGACGAGACGGTGACCAGCACCACCTCGTTCCCGTGCTCGGCGACCCCAACCCGTGCCACTTCCATGGCTCACCCCGTGTTGCGCAGGCCTTGGGCTACCCCGTTGATCGCGGTGCCCAGGAGGGCGTCCACCGCTGGGTCGGCCCCCCCCCGCTGGCGACGCAGCAGCACGAGCTGCGCCAGGTTCAGCGGGTCGACGTAGGGGTTCCGTAGCGCGATCGACGCCCGAAGGAATCGGTTGTTCGCCAACAGCGGGGCCTCTCGAACCCGCTGCAGCGCGTCGACGGTGCGGTGGAAGCTCGCCGCGAGGGCGTCGAACAGCGCGCGATCACCGCCGAGCCCCTCGACGTAGAGCCGTGCGATCTCGAGGTCGGTCTTGGCGCACACCATCTCGACCTTGGCGAGCAGGTCGTCGAAGAACGGCCACGCGCGCGCCATACGTTGGAGCAGCACGAGGCCGCCGGGGGCGTCGAGCACGGCGCCGAGCCCTTCCCCGACCCCCAGCCAGCCCGGCAGCATCAGGCGGGTCTGGGTCCAGCCGAACACCCACGGGATCGCGCGAATGCCGCGCATCGAGCCGACCCCGCGCTCCCGATACGCGGGCCTCGACCCGAAGTGTACGTTCGCGAGCTGACGCACCGGGGTGGTGTCGGTGAACATACGGAACAACGCCGGGTCTTCGTGTACCCGCTGGCGGAACGCCGGCAGCGCGGCCGCGGACATCTGGTCCATCGCGGCTCGAAACGACGCCTCCTCCCCCGGGGCGAGCGCGCTCCGCCAGTCCTCGGTGGCGGCGGCGAGGGCGCCGGTCAGGAGCACCTCGAGGCTGCGCTCGGCGATCTGGGGGAGGCCGAACTTCTGGCTGATGATCTCACCTTGCTCGGTCAGGCGCAGCGCCCCGTCACAGGTCCCGGCGGGCAACGCCGACAGCGCGCGGTACACCGGCGACCCGCCGCCGCGCCCGACCGTGCCGCCCCGCCCGTGGAACAGGGTGAGGGTGACCCCGGCCTCCGCGGCGACCGCCGCGAGCGACTCCTGCGCGACGTAGAGGGCCCACGCGGCGGGCAACATCCCGGCGTCCTTCGCCGAGTCCGAGTATCCGAGCATCACCTGCTGGCGGCCGCCCCGCGCGGCGAGCTGGCGGCGGTACACCCGGTCGGCGACCATCGACCGCAGCGTATCGGGGCCACGCTCGATGTCGGCGAGGGTCTCGAACAACGGGACGACGTCGACGCGGCTGTAGGGCGGGTCGGCGGCGAGGTCGACGAGGCCGACCTCACGCGCGAGCACCAGCATACGAAGCATGTCGTCGACGGAGCCGGCCATCGACGCGATCACGGTGCTGGCCGCCGCTTCGCCGTGGTCGTCCTGGATCTGTCGGACGGCCGCGAAGGTGCCGAGCACCCGCGCTGCCTCCTCGGGGAGGGGTTGGTCGCGCGAGACGAGCGGGCGCTTGCCGAGCAGCTCGCGGCGGAGGCCGTCGCCGTCGAGGTGGGGCACCCGGACGGTGTCGCAGATGCCGTCGAGGGCGGCGGCGTGGGCGCCCGCGTCGTCCCGGACGTCGAGCCGGAAGCCGTGCAGGCCGTGCGCCCGGACCCGGGCCATGAGGGGGGCCAGCCGAACGGCGCGTACCCGGGCGGCGCCGGCGGAGGCCAACGCGTCGTCGACGAGCCGGAGATCCGCGAGCAGGGCGTCGGCGGTGGGGTATGCGGCCCGGTCCGGGGCCGGCACACCACGGTCGGACGCCGCGATGACGCGCCCGGTGGCCTCGAGCCTCGCGGCGATGAACGAGAGCTTGAGGCGGATTGGCTCGTCGGCGTCGCGGGCGGCGTTGGCGGCCCACACTTCGGGGAGCGCGGCGCGGTCGGCCTCGAGGCTCGTGAGCAGCGCCTGCGGAGGGGGCGCGTAGCGGGCGGACGGGCCGATCGCGCGCGCGAGCGCGTCGACGTCGCGGTGGAGCTTCCGCGCGGTCACGAACGCCCCGCGACGCGCCGCCGCCAGGGTCACCTCGCCGGTGACGAACGGGTTTCCGTCGCGGTCCCCGCCCACCCAGCTCCCGAACCGGATCGGGGAGAGGGGAGCGCCGACCGGCTCGCCGAACACGTCTTCGAACGCGCGCTCGAACGCGCCGCTCACGGCGTCGGCGGCGTCGAGCAGGCGGTCCTCCAGGTACCAGACGACGCCCGCGACCTCGTCGAGCACGGTGGGGCGGTCGCGGCGGACCTCGGAGGTGAGCCACAACAGCTCCACTTCGGCCTCGGTGGCGTCGTCGACGCGCGTGACAGCGGCGCCGGTCGCACGCTCGCGCTGCAGCAGCAGGTCGGCGAGGCGGGCCTGCAGGTCGAGCACGGTGCGCCGGGTGGCTTCGGTGGGGTGCGCGGTGAGCACGGGGCTCACGTCGAGGCGGTTGAGGGCGGCGCGGGCGCCGGTTGCGTCGTGGCCGGCCTCCCGGAGGTTGTGCACCGCCCACGCGGCGGAGCCCGGCTGGGGCGCGGTGACGTCGGCGGACCAGGCGGCGCGGCGGCGGACGCGGTGCACCTGCTCGGCGGTGTTGATGAGCAAGAAGAACAGCGTGAACGCCCGGGTGACCACCGCGAGCTCAGCGTGGGGCAACGCCTCGACGCGCGCGAACAGCGCCTCGAGGGGCTCGCCGCCGCCGTGCCGCCGCGCGCGTGAGGCGGCACGCAGGTCCTCGACCGCTCGAAACGCAGCTTCACCCTCCAGTCGGCGCACGACGCGCCCGAGGGTGGACGCGAGCCGCCGGACGTCGTCGTGCAGCGGGCGTTCGATGTCCGATGTCGGCATGGGGCTCCTTGTTCTTGTCCATACGCTCATTTTGGTGAGCTGGACCGCTTTGCGCTCGGCCGGCGCACGTGTTGCTTGTAGGTATGCTTATCGCTGTCGCGTTGTCGGCCATCGCGGCCACCCACGATCCGGCGGTCTGGACCGGCGCGTTGATCCAGGCCAACCTCCACCCTGAGCGAACGACGGGTCCGCGTTTGTGGGTGGACCTGCACGCGCGGTCGTGGGAGAACGGGTGGACGAGCATCACGCGTCCGGCGGTCGGGTGGGATCTCGCGCCCGGCGTGTCGGCGTTCGTGGGGTACGCGTGGATCCCGACGGTGGACCCTGCCAACACGCTCACGAACGAGCACCGCTCGTGGGTGCAGCTCGTGCTGCAGCCCGACGTCGGCGCCGTGAGCCTGGCGGTGCGGCCGCGGCTCGAGCAGCGCTTCTCCGACGCCGCGTCGGGGGTCGGCCACCGGGCGCGGCTATGGGCGCGGGTGGGGGTCCCGGTGAGCGACGCGCTCTCGATCGTGGTCACCGACGAGCTGTTCGTCGGCCTCGTCGACACCGGGTGGTCGGTAGGGGGGTTCGACCAGAACCGCGCGTTCGTTGGGATCACGCTCCCGCTCGCTGCTTCTGGTAGGATTGAGCTCGGTTACCTCGACGCGATGCTGCTGCGCGGTGGGGAGGTGTTGCACCAGCACGTGGCGTCGACGCTGTTGGTGCTCTCGTTGTAGCGCTCGCACCCCGCTCGCGTCTCGGCGTTTGCAGCGAAGCGCCTTAGCCTATCGCCCGGTGACGACGTACCCGGCCCAGGTCCCCCAGCCGTCGCTCCCGGTGCGACGGGCGTGCGCGATCGCGGCCCGCTGAGCGGCCACCAGCGCCAGCGCCGGGCTCGGGCGCCCCGTGAGCCACGTCGCGTAGAACGTGTCTACGAACGGCACCGCTGCGAGGTCGTCGACCGGCCACAGGGTCGTCGCGACGCGGGTCGCACCCGCGCGCGCGAGCGCTCGCCGGAGCCCGATCACCCCCTCACCGTCCTCGATGCCGCCCGTGCCCGTCCCGCAGCCGGACAACACGACGAGGCGCGCCGCGCTGAGGTCGACCGCGATGAGCTCCTCGGCGGTCAGCAGGCCGTCGTCGTGCCCGTCCCGCGTCAACACGACCCCCGATGCCAGCATCGGGTCGATCGTCCGCCCGGTGCAGGTGGTGGGGCTGAAGAACCCGTGGCTCGCGACGTGTACCAGGCTGGCGCCCGGCGCGACCGCGGCGAACGCCTGCTCGGTCGCCCCCGCCCCCACCAGCCGGTCGACGGGGCCCGGCCAACGCGCCGCCACCCGCTCGACCTCACGCTCCGTCCCGGGTAGGGCCCCCCAAACGACGTCGCAGTCGGTGGCCGGGGCACCGTGTACGACCCCCCCCACCACGACGGCGCGGTCACCCCACGGGGGCGACGGCCGGAGCAGGTCGGACGGGCGGTCGACCGTGTAGAATACCCGTCGCTCGATCAGATACGACGACGCCTCCGGGTCGACCGGCAGGGCGCCCCACGGGACCAACGACGCCGAGCCGTCCGGGGACACGATCACGTCGCGCGATCCCAGCAGCGGCGCGAGCGGATCCCAGAGCATGCGTCGCACCTGGTCTGCGGCCGTATTTCGGCGCGTGGGCGTCGTCGTCGGGTCGGCGGCGAGCTGCAGCAGGTGCCGGATCGCGGCGTCGACGTCGGCGCGTGGGAGGGGGACCACCTGGGGGCGGCACCGCCGATCCACTACAAACGCCTGGTACGTGTCCGGGAGGGCGAGCAGGTCGACCAGCACCTCGTGGCGACCGAGCGCGGCGCACACCGCGGCGGGGGGCGCGAGCGGCTCGGCTTGGGTCCAGGACCGCTCCAAGGCGTCGCGCTCCTGGGTGAGCCGGGTGAGGGTGGCGTCGCGCTCGGCTTCGGTGCCCTCGGTAGACCACGCCGCGTCGGCGAGCGCGCGCCGGGCAACCGCGAGAGCGTCGAACGACGGCGCGCCACGCGCCACCGCGCGCCGAGCCGCCGCCCCCTTCCACGCGGTGGCGTGCGCCCACGCTTCGTGGCTTGCCGTGCCGCCCTCGTGGGTCGCGAACCACTCCGCCAGCGTAGCCGCCCCGTCGCGGCGGAGGAGGATGGCTTCGCGGTCCGACAGGTGCTCGATCTGGTCGAGCCTGCGCTCCAAGATGCGCAGCGCCTCGTCGATCGACGCGGCGGCGACGGTCGGATCGATTCGAGCCCGCCGCATCGCGGCGTTCGCGACGGTGGGGTGGTCGGGGCCCAACGCGGCCCGCGCGCGCTCGACCGCGCGCTGCGCGAGGTCCGCGGCCCCGCCGGGGTCGCCCCGAGCGACCCGCAGGCGCGCCTCCAGGAGATCGAGCTCGATGAAGAACGGGTGTGTGTCGCCGACCGTTCGCTGCATCACCGCGCGCGCGTGGGCGAGGTGCTGTTCGGCCCGGTCGAGCTGCCCCTCTTGGGTGAGCGCGGCGACCAGGTCGGCCTCGATGCGGACGGTGTGCTGCTGCTCCGGATCCAGGGACCCGAGCGCCTCCTCCAGGAGCGCGATGGTCTCGCTCCACGCGCCGCGGTGGGCGGCGACGATCGCGAGGTTGGCCAGGCTCGTCCCGATCTCGCGGTGCCCGGCGGGCAGGGTCGCCCGGCGGATGGTGAGGGCGCGCTCGTGCAGCGCGGCGCCGGCGTCGACGTCGCCGAGGTCGACCGAGACGGTCGCGAGGTTGGTCAGCGCCGTCGCGACGTGGGGGTGGTCGGGGCCGAGGCCCGCCGTCCAGTCGGCGAGCGCGCGCTCGAACCAGGCCCGGGCCGCGATGAGGTCACCACGCTCCTGGAGCACGAGGCCCAGGTTGTTCGCCGCGCCCCCGCGCCGAGCGTCCTCGACGGGCAAGCCGGCCCGGCCGGCGACGACGAGCCGCAGGTGGTGCTCGGCGTCGTCAAGCTCCCCCAACGCAAGGTGCAGCAGGGCGAGGGTTGCCCGGCCGCGGATCAGGGAGGGGTCGTCGGCGCCGAGCGCGCCCTGGGCGCGTAGCACCTCGGGCGCGAGGGCGGCCCGTGCCTCCGCGGTGGCGCCCACCTCGTGCAGCGACCGGGCGGCCTCGGCGCACACACCGACACGCTCCTCGGGCGCCGCGACGGCGCCTCGTAGGGCGATCACCTCGCGCGCGGCGGCGGCCGCCTCGGCGGCGTCGCCCTGCTGGGCGTAGACCACCCGCAGGTTGTGCCACGCCATCACGACCCCGTACGAGCCGGGATCGAGCCGGACGCGAAGGTCGAGCGCGCGGCGGGTCCACGCGAGCGCGCCGTCGAGGTCGCCCGCGGCGAGCGCGATGACGCCACGACCTTCGAACAGGTCGCTGCCGGGTAGGGTCTCGAGGTCGGGGATGAGGGCCTCGGCGCGTTCCAGGGCCGCCGCGCCGTCCTCGACGCGGCCCTCCCGCCACGCCGCTCGTGCCTCTTCCAGCCACGCCTCGGCGCCTTCGGAGGGCTCGCCCGGCATCGCGCTCGACGGAACGAGCACCAGGGGCCCGATCACGACGATCCGGCAGAGCGCTGCGAGGACCTGGATCAGTCGCGGCGCCCGGAGCTGCGTGGGCGGCGGCCGCCCGGCGCGGCGCCGCGGGGCGGGGGCGGCGGGCCGTCCGGATCGAAGCCCTTCAGGCGCACCTTCGGGATCGTCGCCCCGATGGCCTTCTCGATCGCGGCGAGATCGTGCTCCTCATCGGGCGCGCACAGCGTGATGACCGAGCCCTTCTCCCCCGCGCGCCCGGTGCGGCCGCTGCGGTGGATGTAGTCCTCGGACGACCGCGGCACGTCGAAGTGGACGACGTGCGACACCTTGTCGACGTCGATGCCGCGCGCTGCGACGTCGGTAGCGACGAGGATCGGGCAGTCCCCCTTGCGGAACGCCTCGAGCGCCTCGATGCGCTCCATCTGCGTGCGGCCGGAATGGATCGACGCAGCCCGCCGACCGGAGGCCCACGCGAGCTTGCGGGCGAGCACGTCGGCCTGGCTCTTCCGCTTGACGAACACGATGACCGACCGCAGCTCGGGGTGCGCCAAGAGCTCCGCGAGCAGCGGCCCTTTGCGGCTGTGAGCGACGCGGAACGCGCGCTGGACGAGGCCGTGGGCCGGCTTCGACGGGTCGACCGCGATGGTGAGCGGGTCGCGCAGGATCGAGTCCGCCAGCTTGCGGATGACGGGGGGCATCGTGGCGGAGAACAACAGCGTCTGGCGCTCGGTGGGCAGCCGGGCGACGATCTTCTGAACGTCAGGGAGGAAGCCCATGTCGAACATGCGGTCCGCCTCGTCGAGCACCAGGAACTGCACCGTGGTGAGGTCGAGGTGGGGGAAGCGCATGTGGTCCATCAGGCGGCCGGGCGTCGCGACGAGGATCTCGGCGCCCGCGCGGATCGCGTCTTCTTGCGCGCCCATCGGCATGCCGCCGACCACCGAGACGCTGGAGAAGCCGACGTGGTAGCCGAGCGCCATCGCCTGCTCGTCGATCTGCAGCGCGAGCTCGCGCGTCGGCGTGAGGATGAGCACGCGCAGCTTGCCGGGCGGCGTGCCCACGAGCTGCTGCAGGATCGGGAGGAGGAACGCGGCGGTCTTGCCGGTCCCGGTGGACGCCGACGCGATCAGGTCGCGGCCCGTGATCGCGACCGGGATGGCCTTGGCCTGGATCGGGCTGGGCTCCGTGAAGCCCATGTCCGCGAGGCCGTTGAGGATCTCTTGCGAGAGACCCATGCTTTTGAAGGGAATAGTCGCTCCTTGTGCGTGTACGCGGCGCCTCCTAACCGGTTCGTGCGGTTCGTGAGCGTCGACGGCGGATCAGGGGCCGTGTCGGCGGGCGGACCACGCCATCGGGTCGCGCGGCTCGATCGCGGCGCCCCGGGGACCGCGAGCGGGACGCCCGGGCGCGGCTGCGCGGACCGCCCGGCGCCCGGTCGCTACCATGAACACACGAACGGGAGGCGCTGCCAACACGGGTAGTCGTTCCATTGGCCCGTCACGCCGAAGTTGGTGCCCGCGCAGTCTTCGCCGCTGGCGTTGTTCGGCTCCCCGGCGTACCAAGCGCTGAACGTGGCAGGGGTGCCGTCTGGCCACGTCCAGACGCCCTCCTGCGCGAAGTCGGTCGCCCCGATCCACGCCTGGGCGCCGATCGTCGCGGCGGCGGCGGCGTTGGCGGCGGCGTCGTCGACGATGGCCAGCGACGCCCCGAACGAGCGGCACGCTGCTTCGGCGGTGTTCCAGTCGACGGCGTCGGCGCAGGCGAGCCAGGTGCCGTCGTCGGAGCACGCGTAGCAGGTCGGGTCGTCGTCGATGACGCCGTCGCACCCCTGGTCGACGCCGTCGCAGATCTCGGGGGCGCCCGGGAACACGTTGGGATCCCGGTTGTCGCAGTCACCGTCGCAGGCCGAGAGGCCGTCGCCGTCACGGTCCGCGGGATCACAGGGGTGCAGCACGTCGGCGAGCTCGGCGTACCTCGCGGCGGCGTCGTCGCAGTACGCGGTGACCGGGAAGACGTCGCACGCCTCCATGCGCTCGGACCGGTAGGTGTTGTCGTTGACGTGGGTGAACTCGAACCGCCAGATCTGCTCGCCGGTGGCGGGGTCGAACTCGACGACGGCCGACTCGTCTCCGTACGACCCCCAGCAGTCGGTGTGCGCCTGGGTCACCATCACGGTGCCACCCGCGATGCGGTCGGCGTCCCCGAGGGCTCCTTCGTACCAGGGGTCGTCGCGCCACGTCCACAAGAGCTTCGCCGTGCGGGTGGCTTCGTCGAACTCGATCTCGGACGCACGGGAGTAGCCCCGCTCCCACCCGTTGTCGTAGTACAGGATGCGGTTGCCCTCGACCTCGAGCCCGTGCTGGCACTGGCTGAATTCGGCGCCCGAGAGGGGGGCGCCCCCCGGTGTCTGAAGGTCGAACGAGCCGTTTCGCCCGATCACGAACTGGGCGTCCCCGCTCGCGACGTCGATGGCGAGCACCTGGTACAGGTAGCACAGGCTCACGTAGACCCGCTCGGATCCGTCTGGCATGATCTCGTGGTCGACCCAGTTCGCGTGGTAGACGTCCCCCGATCCCGTCGGCAGCAGGCCGAGATCCACCGCGTTCTGGCTGTCGTACGACCAGTCCAGGCCGCCGCCGGGGGTGTGGATCTGTACGCCGAACCCGGTCCACGCGTTGCCCGCGCCGTCGTAGTTGGTGGCGTGGGTGAGGGTGAGGATGCGACCGTCGTCCAGGCGACGCCCGTCATGGTGGAAGATGAGGTCGCGGGCGCCGGGGAACAGGGTGCGGTACTGTTCGACCCCGTCGACGCCCACGAGGCGCGGCGCGGCGTCGACCGCCTCGCCGCCGCCCCACGCGAACAAGCCAGACCCGAAGTACTCGAACTGGATCCCCATGTTGATCCACGACGGGATGTCCTCGTAGACCCAACGGATTCGGCCGTCGATGTCGTAGACGATCAGGCGCTGGGGACCGGCGCCGTCGCAGTACCGCCAGTGGTTGATGCCCAAGAACGCCGGGCCGGTGGTGGGGCGGGTGGGGTTGTGGGTGACGTACGGGCGCCCGATGTCGCTGCCCATCGCTGGGGTGGTGTGCACCAGCAACGACGGGGCCGCGGTGGCGCGCGGGCACGTCGGCGCGATCGCGCACGAGTAGGTGGTCGCGTCAACGAAGCCGTACAGAGACTGCTCGAAGTAGCTGGCGGCCGGGAACTCCCAGAACAGCACGTCTTCCGGGTCGGACGTGTTGGTGCACGCGACGGCCAGGGAGGCCCGGCTGGAGAGCGCGACCTCCAGGTCCAGCCCGAGCGGCTGTGTGGGTGACGGTGCCCCCCACAGAGCGGTGATCGTCACGCCAGCGTCGGGGGCGCAGGGATCGGGGGCAGCGGTGTCCCCGGTGTCGGTGTCGGTGTCGGCGTCGGCGTCGGCGTCGGTGTCGGCGTCGGTGTCGGTGTCGGCGTCGGCGTCGGCGTCGGCGTCCGTGTCGGTGTCGACCGGCTGCTCCGTGTCCGGGCGCGGGCCGGGTGTAGACGGCGCGGCCGAGTCTTCGGGCCCCTTCGGGGCGCACGCGAGCGCGAGGGTCATGAGCGCGAAGCGGGCCATCGTGCCTCCTGGTTGGGGCGCCGAGCGGCGTCGAGCCTACCGGCGCGCGGAGTGGGCCAACGGCGCATCGCTAGAAACGAAGAAGGAACGTCTCCCTGGGCGCGCGCTCCGCCAGGCTGTAACACATGCAGCGCGCGTGACGTTTGTGTGGCGTGGGCCGCCGCCTCACATCCGCAGCTTGGCCTTCCCGAGCGCGGCTTTGGCGGCGCGCTTCGTCGCGTCGTTGGCGCGCAGGGTCCCGAGGCCCACCTCATCGGCCAACCACGCGCCGAAGCTCTCCGCCATCACGCTGACCGTCGGATCCTCCGAGACGTCGAACGCGAGCACAGGCGTCTCCCCAGCGCTGTCGGCGTGCGCCAGCAACGGCAGTTCGAGGCGATCGTTCACCGTCTCGGGGAGCTGGAGCGGCAGAGCAGGGCAAGCGGCCAACCGCGCCGGCATCGCGTCGAACCGCGCGCCGTGCGCGCGCCGCACCAGGGTGAGCACGGGGCTCGGCGCGACCTCGTCGAGGCTGCCCACCTGGAGCCACGCCGCGAGGCTCGGGGGCACGTCGACCGTGGTGGGGCACGGCGCGCTCGGCAACGACGTGTGGGCGCCCTGCGCGATCGCGGCGACGGCGCGCGCCACCAGGTCGACGGCCGGGATCGCCGGCAGCGGAGCGCCCTGCAGCACCGCCCCGATCTCCATCGCCAGGATCGGCTGGCCG
>CAIUDO010000457.1 GCA_903897935.1 uncultured Pseudomonadota bacterium | reverse complement strand
GGCCGCGCGCAGGGCTGGGATGGCCGCCGCGAGCGTGGTGAACGACGTGAGCGCGACCACCGAGACGACCAGCCAGGCCGCGCCGACCGACAGGTTGAGCTCGTCCGACAACAACACCGCTTGGGCCGCCTCGGCAGTGATCGGCACCCCAGCCGCGTCGACCGCGACCGCGACGAGCGCCGCGACCACCGCGCCGACCACCGACCCGCCAAAGCCGAGCAGCATCGCCTCGAGCACGAACAAGCGCAGCACCGCGACCCGGGTCATGCCGATCGCCCGCAGGGTGCCGATCTCCTTGGTGCGCTCACGCACCGCGTTCCACATCGAGTTCGCGACGCCCACCGCGATGATGCCCACCAAGATGCCCACCAACAGGATCGACAACACGTCGAAGCCGGTCAGGATCCAGGTCAAGAAGCTGACTTCGTCCCTCCAGATCGTCACGTCGATCTGCTGGCCGGTCCAGTCTTCACCACGCACGGTCTCGAACTTGAAGAAGAACGGCAGCGGCTCGTGATCACGCACGTTGTACCCACGCTCGACGAGCCCGGACCGCACCACGCCGAGCACCTCGTCCGCGCGATCGATGTCGTCGAGGTACACCCACAGCGCGCCCGTGGTGTCGTCGTTGAGTCGGTACAGATCGAGCACGACCTGCTTCGGCACGAACACCGCGAACGACGACAACAAGCCGAGGTCCTTGGCCACCGCGACCACCCGCACGTCGGCGGTGTTGGTGGCGCCCGACTGGGTCTCGGTGGTGATCGTCACCACGTCGCCGACCCGCACCCCGAGCCGCTTCGCTTGCGTGACGAACAGCACCACCGTGCCTGGGAGCGCGAGGTCGCGCGGGTCGCCGATCGCCTCGTCGCGGCCGCCCTCGACGTACTCCGCCTCGCGCGCGATCCGCAGCCGGTCGAACAGATCACCCTCATCGGCCGCGATGACGCCGGAGAGCCCGACCTGCACCGCGCCCGTCTCGCTGACGAGCTTGCCCCATCCACGGTGCCGCTCGATGACGCGCTCGGCGCCGGGCACCAACGCGTCGACGTCGGCGCGCAGCGCCGCGAGCCCGGTCACGATCGGGATCGACGTGCCGGCGGTCGGCTTGTAGAACCCAGCCACGTTGACGTGGCCGGCGCTCACGGTGGTGGCCGCCTCGACCAGGTTGTTGGAGATGCCGCTAGAGAGCGCCATCAGCAGCACCAGCATGCCGGTGACGAGCGCGATGGCGGTGCCGAGCAAGGCGGTGCGCATACGCGCCTGCACCAGGTTCCGAGCGGCGATCGCGAGCAAGATCATGGTCAGTCCTTGCCTTGCATCGCGACGACGGGGGGCACCCGCGAGGCCAGGAACGCGGGGTAGAGCGTAGACAGCACCGCGACGACCGTGACCACCGCCGCGCCGAGCAGCGCGTTGTTCGCACCGACCTCGGGATAGAGCCGCTTGCCTGCGAACAGCAGCACCATGATGTCGGCGACCGCGGGGATGCCGACGTGGCCCAGCCACAGCACGAACCCGACCCCCACCGCGGCGCCGAGCGCGCCCGCGATCAGGGCCAAAACCAGCGTCTCGACGAGGAACATGGCGATCACGAACACCTTCGGGGCGCCGATCGCCCGCAGGGTGCCGATCTCGGTGGTGCGGTCGAGCGTGGTCATCACCATCGTATTGTTGAGGATCACGAGGGCCACCAGGAAGATGATCCCGATCGCGACGACCAGGATGACCTCAAGCACCGAGATGATCTGACCGACCAACCCGGCCGCCGCCTGCCAGTCGACCACGTCGAGCTTCAGGCCGTCGGCGGCGACCTTCTCACGCAGCGCCTCGAGGGTCTGCGGCCCGCGGGACGGGTCGTCGAACACGACCGCCGCGTTGAGCGCCAGCGTCGACGCGCCCTCGGGGGCGCGCTCGGTGGGGGCCGCCTGGGCCACCGGCTCGGCCGGACCCCCGCCAAACAGCGCCGCCTCGGCGTCTTCGCGGGAGATGTCGGCGACCCCGGCGGCGGCCCGGATGCCGGCCAGCTCGTCTTGCTGCGCCGCGGTGAGGCGCCCGTACATCGACCGGAACGTCTCCATGTCGACGAGGTTGCTGAACCCGGCCAGATCCGACCCTTCGAGGCCGGTGAACGTGAACACGCCCCAGACCTTCACCGCGGTTGCGCGCTGGTACCCGCTCTTGGTGAACGAGCGGAGCACCACCTCCTGCCCCACCGGGACCTCGTACAGTCGGATGTGGGGTGCGACGACCTCGTAGAACAGCGCCCGCCGCGCCGCCAGCGTGCTGTCGTCGACGGTC
Source organism: uncultured Pseudomonadota bacterium (assembly GCA_903897935.1). Classification (GTDB taxonomy): domain Bacteria; phylum Myxococcota_A; class UBA796; order UBA796; genus CAIUDO01. The sequence goes on along the minus strand of CAIUDO010000457.1, from coordinate 4,403 downwards.
AACAGCGCGGACAAGCACGCGCGCAGGTCGCCGTCGACCCCGAGCTCGGACGCGATGCGATCCCGCACGGACCCCGCCTCGGACGGCGGGATCTGAACCAAGAGCGTCTGCACCTGCTTCGGGAGCCGGCTCGCGGTGAGGGTGAGCGTCGACGTGCCGGCGATGGTGTCGCCCGCGGCGACGCCCTCGGCGAGGGCGTCGAGGTCGCGCGCGACCTTGTCCTTCACCTGGCGCTCGTAGAACCGGCTCGCGAGCAGGATGCCCGGCTCGCCAGGGGGCGGGAGCGAGCCTTCGATGAGCTGGAAGCTTGAGAAGTTCTTCGAGAACACGTCGAGCTCGGTGCCGATCACCCGCAGGTACAAGAGCTTGCCGTCGACGGCGAGCGGGGCGACCTTGGTGTCGAGCAGCTCCAACGCCGGGGCCGGGTCGGCCCGCAGCTCGTCCCAGAAGGCGTCCTGGCCGACGCGGGCGAGCACCGCGAGCTGGGCGTCGACCTCGGCCTGATCGCGCATCGACGCGCGCGAGGCGGCGAGGTCGCGCCCCAGTCCGTCGACGATCACGCGCGTGTGGGCGATCCACGCCTCACGCGCGGGTAGGTCTTGCTGATCGATCGCGTCGCGCAGGCCGGCCAGCACGCGGTCGATCTCGGGCGTGCCGAACACGATCGCGCTCGTGATGCCCATCGGCACCACCTCGCGCACGTTGTCGACCCCCTTGAGGGCGTCGCGCACCTTGGGAAAATCGAGGATCTCGCCGTAGTCGACCGCTCCCCCGGCCCCCATCGGGAACAGCTCGAGCTCGTCGGGCGAGTCGGCCGCGTAGACCTGCGCGTCGCCCGCCAGGCTCGACGTGATGCTGCGCGCCATCGACTGACGGATGCTGTCGAGCAGCGCGCCGCCGACGACCACCATCAGCACGCCGAAGAACAAGATCCCGCCGACGACGATCGACTTGATCCGGTGCGCGACCAGGTTGCGCAGGCCGAGCTCGAAGAGGAGCCTCAAGCGCCCCTCCGCTCGTCGCGCTCGAGCCGACCGTCGAGGATGCGCACGACGCGCCCGGCGCGATCCATCACCTTGCCGTCGTGCGTCGAGAAGATGAAGGTCGTGCCGCTGGTCTGGTTGAGGTCGCGCATCAGGTCGATGATCGCAGTGCCGGTGGCGCTGTCGAGGTTGGCCGTGGGCTCGTCGGCGAGCACGATCTTCGGGCGGGTGACGAGCGCGCGCGCGATCGCGACGCGCTGCCGCTGACCACCGGACAGCTCGTTGGGCCGTTGACGAATCTGCGCGGTCAGCCCGACTTTCTCGACCATCTCACGCACCCGCGCGTCGCGCTCGGCCTTCGAGAAGCCGCCTTGCAGCAGCAGCGGGAACTCGACGTTCTGGACCAGGTCCAGCACGTTGATCAGGTTGAAGCTCTGGAAGATGAACCCGAGCGTGCGCAGGCGGAGCGCGGTGAGCGCGTTGTCGGACAGGGTGTCGGTGCGCGCGCCGTCGACGACCACCTCGCCGCGCGTCGCGACGTCGATGCAGCCGATCAGGTTGAGCAGCGTGGTCTTGCCGCTCCCGGACGGGCCCGCGATGACGGTGAACTCGCCCGGCTCGATCACCAGATCGACGCCTTTGACCGCGCGAACCACCGTCTTGCCCAACGGGTAGTCCTTCTCGACGCCCTTGAGCGAGACGATCGCCGCCACCGAGCACCTCCAGCCCGCCCCGACTAGCCCGGCGGCCGACCGCATGAGCGACCTGCGCGGTCACGGATCGTCCCAGACCGGCATCGGAGGCGTCGGGCGCGGATACGCTCGCCCACGGAGGTCTACGTGCGCCAACCGACGATCTACCTTCCCCATGGCGGCGGTCCGTGCTTCTTCATGGAGTGGACCATGGGCCCGCGGGACACCTGGGACCGTATGAAGGCCTGGTTGACCGCGATGCCGAGCACCCTGCCCGAGCGCCCGCGCGCCCTGCTCGTGGTGTCGGCGCACTGGGAAGAGCGCGTGCCCACCGTGCTCACCGACGCGCAGCACGCCCTTCTGTACGACTACAGCGGGTTCCCCGCGCACACGTACCAGCTCAAGTGGCCGGCGGCGGGGGACCCGGCGCTCGCCGAGCGGGTCGTGCGCGCGCTCGGGGTCGCCGGCATCCCGTGCGCGGGCGCGCGCGGTCGCGGCCTCGATCACGGCGTGTTCATCCCGTTGATGCTGGGGATCCCGGCGGCGGACATCCCCACCGTTCAGCTCTCGTTGTGGGCCGGGCTCGACCCGAGCCACCACCTCGCGATGGGCCGCGCGCTCGCTCCGCTGCGCGACGAAGGCGTACTGATCGTCGGATCCGGCATGAGCTACCACAACATGTCAGGCTTGTTCCAGGGCAACGGCGGTCCGGCGTCCCGGCAGTTCGACGCGTGGTTGGCGTCGACGGTCGCGAGCCCCCGATCGGCCCGGGAGACGCAGCTCGCCCGGTGGACGACCGCGCCCGCCGCCCGCGCCTGCCACCCGCGCGAAGAGCACCTGCTGCCGCTGATGGTGGCCGCGGGGGCCGCCGGCGATGACGCCGGCAGCGTCGTGTTCCGCGACGAGGTGATGGGTGCCGTGGTCAGCGCGGCGCGGTTCGGATGATCCTGGTCGTCTTCGCGTGCAGCCACCCCGTCCCGCCGGCCCCGATCACGGTCCCGGCGCCCGAGGGCGCGTTCGTCCTACAATGGGTCGAGTTCCAGCACTTCGGGCTGGGCGAGCCGCGCGTCGTCATGGCCGAGGAGCGGTGGACGCCCACCGTCGACGCCCCACCGGACGGGCGGCCCGGCGTCGTGTGGTCCGTGTTGAATACGCGCGGCGATGAGCTCGCGCGCCCGACCCGCATGTGGACAGCGCCCGACGGCGTGCACCGGCTCGTGAACGGCGGAGCCCGGATGGAGCTCCCGTCGCCGGTCGCCCCGGGCGACGCGTGGGGCGAGCCCGGGCGCTCGTGCGTCGCCGAGGCCACGCCGTTCTGCCCGGAGGGCGTCGCGACGGTGTGCACCACCGAGGTCGGCACCCGGTACGTATGGCTTCGCCAGCACTGGTGCGCGGTCGGCTGGGTCGGCTTCGAGGCCGTGTCCACTCAAGAGGACCAGCCTACGCAGCGGTTCTGGAGCGAGCAGGTCACCCGCGACGGCGCGCCGATGCCGAGCGCGCCGCTGTCCGAGCGCTCCGTCCCCGAGCCCCCCGCCCCGGCGCCCTGACCGCGGCTAGAATGCCGCACTCGACGCTTGGAGTACGTTTGCTCCGCAGACCGTGCTGGCACAACGCGTGCACAGACAGTTCGCGCCCGCGCCTCCTCGCGGACCGCCCCTCTGGGCGCGCTTTATGGATGCACCGATGTCGTTGGCGTACAAGCAGCCCGCCCCGGAGTCTCAGACCCAAACGACCGTAGCCGAGCCCGAGTGGTCGCTCGACTACGACCTCGGCGCCGGCCAGGCGTCCGCCCTCGAGGCGATCACCGGGGTCGGCGCCGGTGAAGACGAAGCGGCGTCGCTGCTCGACGGCCTGATGGCGGAGACGAACGAGCAGGAGCCCACCGAGGCCCCCGCGCCGACCGGCACCGCGACGCACAAGCCGTCCGGCACCTACGGCCCGGTGTACGCCGCGCACGAGAAGCGGGCTGGGAGCACGGCGCTGACGCTGTCGGCGTCGCAGAAGAACGAGCTCCGGGTGTTCCAAGCGAACTGGGAGAAGAACCACGGCCGCTACGAGGCGGTCGCCGCCAAGACCGGGGTTCCGGCCAAGCTGATCGCGGCGATCCACTACCGTGAGGCATCCCTGCGGTGGGACACCTACCTGCACCAGGGGGACCCGCTCGGCAAGCCAGCGGTGCACCACCCGAGCAACATCCCCGTCTTCTACACCTGGGAAGACGCCGCGGTGCACGCCCTGAACCTGAAGAAGGGCATCCGCACGTCGATGGGCATGGACGAGACGAGCACCGACTTCGCGGCGATGGCGACGTACGCCGAGGCGTACAACGGGCTCGGCTACTACTACAAAGGCAAGACCAGCCCGTACGTGTACGCCGGCACGAACCAGTACAAAGGCGGCCGGTACGTCGCCGACGGCGTGTACGACCCGAACTCGTGGGACCAACGCCTGGGCGTCATCGCGCTCATGCAGGGGCTCGACGGCGTCGACACGGGGAAGGCGCCGTCGCCGCCGATGAGCGAAGCGGACGCGTGGGGGACCGTGGTCGCCGGGCGCGACGTGCTGCGGGTCGGCTCGATGGGCCCGGCGGTGTCGGCGCTGCAGAAGAGGCTCGCCGCCAAGGGCCTGCGCAACGACAACTACTTCTCCCCACGGCGACAACTAGAACTCCCCACTTCGGGTTGATTCCGTAGTTGTCGAGCCGCGTTCAGTTCGGTCTGTTGTTTCT
>CAIUDO010000456.1 GCA_903897935.1 uncultured Pseudomonadota bacterium | reverse complement strand
GCGACTACGATGGCGACGGCCTCGACGACTTCTTCGTGTCCGATCCCTCCGACGCGACCCACGCGGCTGCGGGCGGCGCGATCCACCGGGTCAGCGGCGCCACCCTGATCGGCGCGGTGTACAGCTTGCCGATGTCCGCGGTCGCGTCGGAGCGCCTGTACGGCGACAACGCGTCGGCGGAGGCTGGCTACAGCCTCGCGTACGGCGGCGACGTCGACGCGGACGGCACGGCGGACCTGCTGATCGGCGGGCCTGGCCACAACGGTGGGCGCGGCGCCACCTGGTTGTGGTTGGGGTCGTCGCTCGAGTCCGGCGGCGGCACGCGGTTCGTCGACGCCGGGTTCGCGTTCACCGGGGTCACCGCGGGCGACTGGTCGGGCGGCGAGGTGTCGTTCGCCGGCGACGTCAACGAAGACGGCCTCGACGACTTCGTGTTGTTGTCGACGGGCACGGACGCGTCGGCGACCACGAGCGCGGGCCTCGCGCACGTGTTGTTCACGCCGCACAACTGACCGTGAACGGACCAGGCCTGCTGCCGCCCGGCGCTCGTTTGCCGGGCGGCGCGCTCGGGGAGCGCTACGTCGTGAAGGCGCCGCTGGGCCACGGCGGGATGGCTGCGGTCTACCTGGTGGACGACACCGTGCTCGGCGTCGAGCGCGCGGCGAAGGTGCTCGCGCCCGACCTGGTGCAGGATCCCAGCATTCGAGCGCGGTTCCTCGATGAGGCGCGCGCGATGGCGCGGCTGGACCACCGCAACGTCGTGCGGGTGTACGACGTGCTCGACGCTGCAGCCGTGGGGCCGGTGTTGGTGATGGAGTATTGCGCAGGCGGGACCGTGCGCCGCTGGCTCGGGCCAGGCCCGTTGCCGCTCGAGCACGTGGTGCTGGTCGGTCGGCACGTGCTGGCCGGGCTGCACGCGGCGCACGCGGCGGGAATCGTGCACCGGGACGTAAAGCCAGGCAACTTCCTGGTCCATCGCGACGGCGTCGTCAAGGTGTCCGACTTCGGGATCGCGCGGCTCGCGGGCATCAGCTCGAGCTCGCTCACCCGAACCGGGGAGTTCCTCGGCACGGTCGTCTACGCCGCCCCCGAGCAGCGCATGGACGCGCGGTCAGTCGGGCCGGCGGCCGACGTCTACGGGGTCGGCGCGGCGCTGTACCAGCTCGCGTCGGGGCGTGAGCCACCGGACTTGTCGGTCGCCTCGCTGAAGCTGTCGGTGCTCGACGTGGTCCCGGCGCCGCTGCGGCCGTTCTTGCTGACGGCGTGCGCATACCGCCCCGAGGAGCGGTTTCCCTCGGCGGCGGCGGCGGCGGCGGCGCTGCGCCAGATCGCAGGGTAGCGGCGGCGCGTTCGCCTCAAAACGGAAAATCCCGGAGGCCACAGGGCCTCCGGGATGGTCGAGCGAGGTTTGGGGGGATCGCTCGGCGGGCACCGACTTGGGGGGCGCGCCCGCAAAGTCAGCATCACACGAGCGCCGACGAACGGGTAGGCCGTGGAGGAAAATTTTCTCGCTGGGAGAAAGAAATCGTCCCGAAACGACAAGAGCCACCCCGAGGGGTGGCTCTTGGTTTGCCGCGGCCGTGAGCCGCGACGGGATCAGCTGGCCGAGGAGACGGCGGTCGCGATCTGGTCGAACTTGGACGAGATGGACTCGCCGAGGAGCGTGAGGGCCGCGATGATGACGACGGCGATGAGGGCCGCGATCAGGCCGTACTCGATGGCGGTGGCGCCGGTCTCTTCACGAACGAAGCGAGCGATCATGGTCGTGTCTCCAGAGGGTGCGGCCAACAGCAGCGTCGGCGTTCGCGGTAAGACTATGGCACGCGTCGACGGCGTCTACAAGCACGCGGCGAAAAAAAAAAGTGGGCGCGTGTAAGAGGCCTGTAACGACAAGAGCCACCCCGAGGGGTGGCTCTTGGTTGCCGCGGCCGTGAGCCGCGACGGGATCAGCTGGCCGAGGAGACGGCGGTCGCGATCTGGTCGAACTTGGACGAGATGGACTCGCCGAGGAGCGTGAGGGCCGCGATGATGACGACGGCGAT
>CAIUDO010000455.1 GCA_903897935.1 uncultured Pseudomonadota bacterium | reverse complement strand
GCGTGCTGGAGCACGTGACCGAGGAGCGACGTCGTCCTCGCGCGGGACCCGCCAGCGGGCGACGGGAGCAATGCCCTTCAGGCTGCTCGCACGATCTGAGCAGCGTGCGGGCGCGTCGGCGCGTTAGCCGCGCCCATGCCGTTTCCACCCTTCGTCGCGCGCGCGTTGTCGTCGACCCTCGGCGGCCCCCACGTCCGCGACCGCGCGGCGCGCCTCGACTTCAGCGACGCCGGCCATGGCTACGACGGGTTCGGGCTGCACCCCGACTTCGTCGCGCTGGGCGATACCATCGCGATCCCGTTGTACGAGCGGTACTTTCGCGTGCTGTCGTACGGCTCCGAGCACATCCCGTCGACCGGGCCGGCCGTGTTGGCCGCGAACCACTCGGGCACCATCCCGATCGACGGCGCGATGTTGTGGACCGACGTGCTGCGGCACAGCAACCCACCCCGCGTGCCCCGGGCGGTCGCCGATTACTTCGTGCCGTCGTTGCCGTTCGTGTCCACGCTGTTCGCGCGCTGCGGCGTGGTCGGGGGCAGCCGCGGCAACACGAGCGCGCTGCTCGAAGGTGGCGAGCTGCTCATGATCTTCCCGGAGGGCGTGCCGGGCATCGGCAAGCCGTTCTCGAAGCGGTACCAGCTCCAAGACTGGCGGCAGGGCCACTGCGAGCTGGCGATCCGCCACCGCGCGCCGGTGGTCCCCGTCGGGATCGTGGGCGCCGAGGAGCAGATGCCGCAGCTGTTCCGCATCCCGCTGCCGGGCCCGATGCCCTACTTGCCGATCCCCGCCACGTTGATCCCGCTCCCGGTGCGGTACCACATCCACTACGGGGCGCCGATCCGGCTGGATCTGGAGCATGAACCCGAAGAAGCCGACGATCCGGAGGTCGTGCGTCGCGCCGCGCTGCGGGTCAAGGCGGCCGTCCAGGACCTCATCGACCGCGGGCGACGTGAGCGTAAGGGGGTGTTCGCGTGATCTCGGTGCTCGTCACCGGGGCGACGACCCCGATCGGAGAGCGCCTCGTGCGCAGCCTCGTCGCGGACACCCGCGTGGCGCACGTGCTCGCGGTCGGGCACGAGCCCGAAGACCGGGCGCTGCCGTTCTCGCATGGCCGTCGCCTCACGTACCTGCAAGTGGACCTGTCACGATCCCGTCGGGTGCGCCAGCTGCTGTTCGGGCCGGCGCGTGACCTCGGCGTCGAGGTCATCGTGCACCTCGCACAGCACCGCGCCGTGCACATGCGGGGCAGCAAGGTGCACGCGGAGAACGTCGAGGCGATGCGGTCTTTGCTCGACCTCGGCGACCGGCACCCCACGATCCGCCGGCTCGTCTTGAAGAGCTACGCGGAGGTGTACCGGGTGAGCCTGGATCTCCCGGTGCACGTCACCGAAGACCACCCGTTGAACCTGCACCCGGGCGCGCCCCAGTACGTGCGCGACCGCGTCGAGGCCGATCTCACGGCGTGCGCGCGGATGGGCCTCGCCGACCTCGAGATCGTGGTGCTGCGGTGCGCGGAGGCGCTCGGGCCGGGCACCGGGAGCCAGCTGTTCGACTACCTCGACGCGCCCGTGTGCTTCCGGCCGGCGGGCTTCGACCCGATGGTCAACATCGCGACGATCGCCGACATCGTCGACGCGCTGGAGCGAGCCACGCACGGCAGCGGCGAAGGCGTCTTCAACGTGCCGGGGTACGACACGCTGCCGCTCAGCGAGTGCATCCGACTGTGGGGTAAGCTGGGCATCCCGGCGCCGAGCTCGGTGATCCGCGAGCTGTACCGCCTCCGCCACCTCGTCGTGGGGTCGGACTTCTCCTACGGCCTCAACCGGCGCCGGATGCACTACGGGCTCGTGCTGGACGGGTCGCGCGCCCGGAGCGTGCTCGGGTACGCGCCGAGCCACCCGGTCGACTGGCCACGCGGCGGCCCGGTCTACCGGCGCTGAGCCGCGTGCTCCCGCGTCCGCGGCGGCCGGCGCTGCCGCGCGCGAGGTTCCTGGGCTACACTGCGCGCGGCTGGGGGACCGATGTCGCGCGCGCCAAAGAGCCACACCCGCTCCATTCGCACGTTGAACCTGTGCTGCACGGCCGTCGTCGCCTTGATGGCCGTCGCGTGCGGCAAGTCCGACGAGACCGGACCGGCCACGACCGGCACGCCCACCCCGACCGGCTCGACGCCTCCGACCGAGACGGGCACCCACCCGCTGGTGCCGGAGGAGTTCGCCTACACCTGGGACACCGACGGCTGCACCACGCTCGACGGGGCGTCCGGGATCAACGTCTACTGGTATGCGCAGGGTGAAGCCGACGACTCCGGCGTCATCACGATGACCGAGCAGTGGTTCTGGTTCATGGGCGCCGGCGACTGGAGCCAGGACTGCGTCGACACGTTCGAGGTCGTCGGCGAGTACGACCCGTTCGACTACGCCGCGCTCAACTGCAGCGAGTGCGAGGAGGGCTACCAGGTCACCCGCACGCTGGTCGACTCCACGTGCGGCGTCTCCTACGGGAGCACCTTCGGTTACGGCGACGAGATCCCCGACGAGGAGGTCTACATCTCGATCGAGATGTTCGACACTGCGACGTCCGGCGGCACACCGAACTGGCAGAACGTGATGCTCGTCATCCACGCCGACCCGTCCCCGCCGGGCCAGCTGAGCACGTGGGTGGTCAACCCCGACTTCGCGCTCGGCCACGCCTACCCGGTCGGCGACCCAGGCTACCCCTCGACCTACGACTGGGTCGGGGAAGCCTGCTACACGATCAATTGACGTCCACAGCTATTCGGGTGGCACCACTCGCCGCGCTCGCGTGCGCATGGGCAGCGCCTGCGTTCGCGGCGGGCGGCGGGAACGCCGGGGATCTTGGCGGCGTCGTCCTGCTCGTGGTGATGGTCGGCGTGGCGTACCTGCTGGCGCACGTCGTCGTCGACCGCCTGCAACGCAGATTCTTGCTCGTCACTGGGGTCGAGTACGCGCTGCTCGGGCTGCTCATGGGCCCGACGCTCACCGCGATCCCCGTGTTCCTCGATCCAAAGCCGCTGGCGCCCGTGATCGCCCTCGCTGCGGGCTGGGTGGGCCTCGCGTTCGGGGCCCGGTTCGACGGGTCGAGCGTGCGCGACCCCGACGCCACCCGCATCGGCATCGTCGACGCGCTGATCACCGGCGGGCTCGTCGCGGCGGGTACGTGGTTGGTGTTGACGTGGGCGCCGGTCCTGCTCGCGCCCGCGCACACGTCGTTGGCGAGCGCGCTCGGGCGCAGCACGGAGCTGCCCGACTTCGAGCCCGGCCGCGTGCTCATCGCGGCGTTGGTGCTGGGGTGTGCGGCAGCGGCGCGCTCCACGTCGGCGCTCGACCTCGTGCGTCGGCGCTACGGCCTGACCGGCGGCCTGCCCGACACCCTGGAGCGCGCGGGGCTCGCGTGCGACACGGTCTCGGTCCTGGCGTTCGGATTGATCTTCTGCGTTTGGCACAGCGGGGAGAGCCAGCTCCCGCGCATGGTCGTGTGGGGCGAGTGGGTGCTCCTGACCCAGCTCCTCGGCGGCGCCCTGGGGCTGCTGTTCAGCCAGTTCTTCGGTGAAGACGAACGAAAAGACGAGTCGAACCGCTTCCTCGCCCTCGTGGGCATCATCACGTTCGCGTCAGGAGCGGCGTTCTACCTGAACCTGTCGCCGCTCCTGGTGAACTTCATCCTCGCGGTCGTGATGGTGCGTACCTCACCCCAGGGGCGCAGCATCGCGCCCACGCTCGAGCGCAGCCGCAACCCGGTCCGCCTCCTGCTCCTGGTGTTCGCCGGGGCGCTCATCGTCGACGTCCCGCTGGTGCTCGCGGCGTTCACGATGGCGGCGACAATCGCGCTCCGGTTCGGCGCGCGCGCGATCGCTGGGTGGTTCGCCACGATCGGCACCGACGTCCGCCGAGACGTGTACCGCGGCACCCTGGCGCAAGGCGACATCGCGCTCGCGATGGCGATCTCGTACCGGATCGCCTACGACGGCCCCGAGGTCGACATCGCGTACGTCGCGATCGTGGCGTCGGTGCTGGTCAACGAGCTGTTCGCGCCGCGCACCCTCAAGGGGCTGCTGGTCGACGCCGGAGAGATCCGCAGTGAGCTCCCGCCGCGCCCCGCCGCCACCACGTAGCGAGGAGACCCCATGCACATCGTCGTCATCGGGCTAGGCGAGGTCGGCCGCCACTTGATCGGCACGCTCGAGAGCGAGGGCCACGACATCGCGGTCGTCGACCAGAACCCGGCCGCGGTGCAGGCCTGCGAAGAGCAGCACGACGTGATGGTGCTCGTCGGGTACGGCGCCAGCCAGCAGGTGCTCGACAACGCCGGCGTCAAGCGCGCCGATCTGGTCGTCGCGGTGACCGACCAGGACGAGGTCAACCTGGTCGCGGCCGCCACGGCGAAGGCGCTCGGCGCCAAGAAGACGGTGGCACGAGTACAATCGGCGGACTGGACCAGCCGCGACGTCGGCGTGGAGTACGGGTTCCTCGGCATCGACGTCCTGGTGAACCCGCACGTGCTGCTCGCCCAGGAGCTGGCGTTGATCGCCCGCTCACACGGCGCGATCGACGTGTTGGAGCTGGCCGAGCACCAGGTCGAGCTGGTGCAGGTCGAGCTGAAGGACTCGAACCGGCTCGCGGGGCGCACGTTGTCGAAGCTGCGGCAGTCGTTGCCCTCGGAGACGCTCGTGGCCGCGGTCGTGCGGCGCGGCGAGCTGTTCGTGCCCGGCGGCGGCGACGTGCTGATGGCGGGCGACCGCGTCTACTTGATGGGTCGCACCGGGCAGATGGAGCAGGTCCAGGACCTGTTCACCCGCGTGCGTGAGGCCCGGGCGGTGTGCATCGCTGGCGGCACGGTGGTCGGCGAGGCGTTCGCGCGCGCGCTCGTGCGCGTCGGCATCGAGACGATGATGATCGTTCCCACGACCGCGCGCGCCGAGGCGCTGGCGGCCACCCTCGACAAGGTCACGGTGGTGATGGGCGACGGCAAGAACCTCGAGTTCCTGGGCGAGGAGCAGATCGGCAAGTACGACTTGTTCGCCGCGATGTACGCGGACGATCAGGACAACCTCTTGGCGGGCCTGCTCGCGCGTAAGGCTGGAGCCCGCCGCACCGCCGCCCTGGTGCATCGGCCGAAGTACGCCGACATCTACCGGCAGCTCGGCATCGACATCGTGTTGTCGCCCCGCCAGATCTGCTCTGAGAGCATCCTGCGGCACTGCCGCACGACGTCGCTCGACGCGGTGCGGGTGCTCGAAGAGGGCCAGGCCGAGGTGTTCGAGATCGTCGCGCCGGCGCGGGCGCGGGCGGTCGGGATCCCGCTCGGACGCCTCAAACCGCCGCGCGGCGTGCTCATCGGCGCGATCCTGCGCGCCGACCGGTCCGGCGTCGGGCGTGAGCGCGAGGTCGTAGTCCCTGGCGGAGAAGACGTCATCCAAGGCGGCGACACCGTCATCGTGCTCGCGACCCGCGAAGCGCGGCCGCAGGTAGCGCGCCTGTTTCAGGATCGGGGCGCATGAGCGAGTCTGAAGGCGGACTCAGGCGCGCGGTCTTCCGACCGGTCGGCATCGTCACGATCGGCCTCGGCTTGTGCATGGCCGGGTGCGCGCTGATCGGCGTGCTCATGGAGGTCGGGGGCTACCAACGGACCCCCCTCGACGTCGGTGGGTGGCACGGGTTGGTGTGGTCCGCGGCCGTCACGCTGGCGCTCGGGGCGTTGATGCTCGTCGTGGCGCGCAACGCGCAGCCAGACCCGCGGCGCCGCCGGCACGCCTCGCTGGCCGTGGTGTTGATCTGGCTGGTCGCGAGCGTGTGCGGAGGGCTCCCCTACGTCTTCGGGTGCGGGCGCCCGCTCGCAGACGCGATCTTCGAGAGCGCGAGCGGGTTCACGACCACCGGCGCGACCGTGTTCGGCAACATCGAGGGCACCATCCCGTCGGCGATCCTGCTGTGGCGCGCGCTGACGCACTGGCTGGGTGGGATGGGCATCGTCGTGCTGTTCGTGGCGATCTTTCCGGGCATCGCGTCGGGCGCCAAGGAGATGTTCAAGAACGAGGTGCCCGGCCCCACGACGGACGGGTTGCGGCCGCGCATCGGCGAGACCTCGGTGGTGTTGTGGCAGATCTACACCGCGCTCACGTTGGTGCAGATCGTCGTGATGTGGCTGCTCGGCATGGACCTGTTCGACGCGATCTGCCACAGCTTCGCGACGGTGGCGACGGGCGGGTTCTCGACGTACGACGCGTCGATCGCGCACTTCGAGTCGCCGGCGATCGAGGCGGCGATCACGGTCTTCATGCTCCTCGCCGGCGTCAACTTCAGCGTGTACTACGCGGCAGCGCGCGGTGACCTGCGCGCGGTGTGGCGGAGCACCGAGCTTCGGGCGTACGTCGGGATCGTGGTCGGTGCGACGGTGCTGATCACGGTGGCGCTGCTGAGCACGCGCGGGTGGAGCGACGCGTTCCGGGTCGCCGCGTTCCAGGTCGTCTCGTTCATGACGACCACCGGGTTCGCCACCGACAGCTACGCGGTGTGGCCCGCGCCCACGATCACCATCCTCTTGATCCTGATGGTGATCGGCGGCAGCGCGGGGTCGACTTCGGGCGGGCTCAAGGTCGCGCGCGCGGTCATGCTCGTCCGCGGCTTGTGGAACCAGATCCGCGAAGGCCTGCGCCCAGGGCTGGTGACCACGATCCGGATGGACGACAAGGCGGTACCAGGCGCGGTGATTCGGGCGCTCGGCGGCCACGTGACGGTGTTCGTGGCGTTGTTGATCGTGACCACGCTCGCGGTGACGTACTCCGACCCGGTGTCCCCATACACGGCGTTCGCGGCTACGTTGTCGGCGGTGTCGAACGTCGGCCCGTCGCCGTTCTACGTCGGCGCCGACAACTTCGAGGCGTACTCGGCGGGCGGGAAGCTGATCCTCACCGTCGCGATGGTCCTGGGACGGCTGGAGTTCTTCGCGGCGCTGGCGTTGTTGTCTCCTGACTTTTGGAAGCGCTGATGGCCTCGAGCGCATCCCACTCCGTGACCGACCGAGCGCGACAGCTCGTCATCGTCTCGCTGCTCGTCGCGGCCCTGATGGCGTTGTACCGGTTCGGGCCGGCACCCGACGGCTTCGACACCCGCGGCCTGCTCGTGCTCGGGTTCGTGGTGCTCACCAGCTACGTCTTTGGCGAGTTCGTAGGCGTCGTTCGGCTGCCCCATATCACCGGATATGTCGTCGCAGGGCTCCTCTTGGGGCCGTCGGCCGCCACCATCGCCGCGCAGGTGCTGCACGTGCCCCTCGGGCCGTTCAGCGAGGGCGTCATGACGCCGCAAATCATGACGCAGCTTCAGCCGCTGAACGCGTTCGCGGTGGCGCTGATCGCGTTGTCCGGCGGCAGTCACCTCAAGGCGAGGGACTTCCGGGCGAGCGCCCGGCCCATCGCTGGAATGCTCGGCGCGCAAGCGCTGCTGGTCGTGCCAAGCGTCGGCGCGCTCATCGTCTTGTTGGCGAGCTCGCCGGTGCCGTGGTTCCGGCTCGGGGCGATCTCCGGGCGGAGCGCCGAGGCGAACTTCGCGATCGCGTTGTTGGTCGGCGTGTTGTCGTTGTCGACCTCACCGGCAGCGACGGTCGCAGTCATTCACAACGAGCGCAGCAATGGCCCGCTCTCAAAGGCGGTCCTCGGCACGGTGGTCATCGGCGACATCCTCGTCGCCGTCATGTTCGCGGGCGCCAGCGCGTTCGCCGCCCACGCCAACGGCCTTGGCGGAGCGGGCGGAGCGTCCGAGGTCGCATGGCAGATCCTTGGTTCTATCGCGGTGGGGGCCCTGTTCGGTGGTGTGGTCGCCGTTTACTTCGCGGCGGTCGGCGTCGAGCTGATGGTGTTCCTCGTGGGCCTCATCTGGGTGGGCACCTGGATGGGCCAGCAGCTGGGCCTGAGCCAACTCATCATGTTCCTCGCCGCGGGGTTCACGACGGCGAACTTCTCCAGGTCCGGGGATCGACTGACCGAGCTGGTCGAACGCATCTCGCTGCCCGTGTTCGTCGTGTTCTTTACGCTCGCGGGCGCCGGCATCTCGCTCGAGTCCCTCTGGGCGATTGGCCCGATCGCGCTGGCGCTCGTGCTCGTCCGTGCCGCTTCGATGGCGGCCGGCACCTACATCGGCGCGCGGCTCGCGGGCGCGAGCCAGCTCATCCGAAATTACGCTATCACCGGCTTTATCTCACAGGCAGGTGTTACGCTCGCCCTCGCCTCGTTGATCGACAGCACGTACGGCGAGGCGGGCGCACAGCTCGCGACCGTCATCGTCGCCGCGATCGCGATCCACGAGACGATCGGGCCGGCGTTGTTCAAGTACGGGCTCGGCGTCGCCGGGGAGACCGCGGCAGCCCGGGAGGCGCGCGGCGAGCACGCGACCAGCGCCGAGGCCGCGAGCAGCGCGCCGCTGGTCGCCCCATGGCCCGAAGCGTCGGACGATCCGAAGGTCTGGGGCCCCCGGGTCGATACCGCGAGCGACGATCTCGACCAGGTCGCGCTCGAGCTCGAGGGGGAGCTGCGGCAGCTCGTCGACGACTTCGCGGCCGGTCCGCTCACCCGACGCACCCAGGCCGCCGCCGAGTACCTGCGGGACCTGCGCCGCGCGTTCTTGCGCCACCACCAACGCGTCGAAGCGCTGCTCCGCGAAGACGACGTCCCAGGCGACTTGTCGGCCCAGATGCGGCGTGAGCAGACCCGCCTCGCGGCGGCGTGGCGCGAGATTGTGCTCGCCCGTGCCGCCACCATCGGCACCGGCAGCTGGACCCCCGCGTCGTTGGTCGACGCGCTCGACAACATCGCCGAGGCGACCCGCGAGTCCGTCATCGCCCCCGTCGAGCTCGAGACGTTGCTCTGGCAGGCCGACGAGTCCCCGCTGACCTGGCTGTTGCGTGGGTTGATCCGCGTTCGACGCACGTTGGGCCGCGCGATCGGGCTCGCCGACCCGACCCGGGCAGCGCCCATCCGCGCCGCGGTGCGCTTTCACCTCTCGGGCAAGGCGCCCGCCGACCTCGAAGGCCTCGCCGCCCTGCTGGTGCGCGCCGAGGTCCACCTCGCGGCCCGCACCGCCGCGTTGTTCGACGTCGTCACGCGCTCCGGCGAAGACGCCCTGGCCGCGTCCGAAGACGGCGCGTCGATCGACGCGGTGCAGGAGGCGATCGCGGCCCAGCGCGCCGAGGTGGACCGGGCGTTCGTGTTCGCACGCCACGAGCTGGACACCATCCACCACGACGGGCGTCTGCGCCTCGCGCGGGTGCTCGGCGCGCACCTGACCGCGATCAAAGCGGACATCCCAAAGCTCGGCACCCTGGACCTGCCCGCGCACCGTCGCCGGTTCGGCCTCGCGTACGATCACCGCGCGCGCGGGCAAGCGGCGGTGGGCCCCCGGTTCGAAGAGGCCGAGCGCACCGCGGTCGCCCGCTACGCGCTGTTGGCCCTCGAGCTCGAGCTGATGGGGTTCGAGGGGCAAATCAAGGAGGTCGCGGCCGAACACGGCAGTCGCTTGGCGCGGCGGGTGCGGGGGCAAGGCGCCGTGCAGGTGCAGCGCGTCACCGTGGCCCTGCGCGACGTGCTGCACGACCTCGAAAGGGCGCTGGCCGAGCCCGAGGGCACCGACGCGCCGACCACGACCCCTAAAGAGCTCGCCGAGACGATCGCCGAGCTCACGGATCGCCTCGCGCACACGACGTCCGAAGCCGCGCACCAGGCCGAGGCGCTGCACAAGGAGCTCGCCGACGAGAACACCGTCGCGCCTATGCTCGACGCGCTGCTGCAGGCGGCGCGTGGCCTCACTGAGCACTACACGGTCCCAACCGGTCGCATCTTGGAAGGGGACTGGGCGCTCCCCCCGCCGACGACCCGCATCGAGGTGCCGTTCCGGGCGATCGTGCTCGACTATCTCGAGACTCAGGTCACGCGGGACCTGGTCGCGCTCACCCGTTCCCTCGCGGCCGACGCCCAGCCCCTCGCGGCGGGTTTGGCGGAGCTCGAGCGAGTCGTGGCGTTCAACGTCGAGATCGCGGTCGCCGAGATCGAAGACGCCGACGACACCGGGCCCGCCACCCGGGCCCTCGTCCGCGACATGGTCGTGGGCGCGTTGTCGCGCCACGCCACCCGCCTGGCGCCGCTGCTCGGCAGCGCGACCGCGTGGCCCGATCAGCTCCGTGAGCGCCTCCGGCAGGCGCTGCTCGCGGACCTCGAGCGGCTGCGGCAGCAGATCGTCGCCGGGGACGTCTCCGAGCTGCGGCTGCGCCTCCGCGCCGCCGCGGGGCGCGGCATGCGGGAGGCGTCGGCGTGGACCACCCGGGCACGGGTCGCGCGGACCAGCCTCCGATGGGCGATCGCCCACACGGTCGGCGCGGAGCGGCTCGCGCTCGCCCGCGCGGCGCTGGGCTTGCCCGAGGCGGCCCCCGACAGCCAGCAGCTCCGCGCGCTGGTCGCCGCGCCGAAGGATCAGACCGCGATCCCGCTGGTATATCGTCGCTTGTTCTCCGATCAGGCCCTCGAGGCGGGGGACCTGCTCACCGGGCGCGCCGCCGAGCTCGGGCGCGCGCGCGCGGCGCTGGCGGGCTCTGCGCCGCTTCGATCGGTGCTGGTGCATGGGGTCGACGGGGTCGGTAAGTCGGCGGTCGTCAACGCGCTGGTCCGCGGCCACGACCCCCGGCTGATCCGGAGGATCGTCCTCGACCACCCGATCGACGAGGCCGAGGTGGCCCGGTGGTTCGACGGCCGCACCGACACGATCACCGTACTGTCCGGGATGCGGTACCTCTACACCCCGCAGCCAGACGGGTTCCGTCCGCTGCGGCGCTTCGTGAGGGGCATCGCGGAAGACGGTGGAAAGAACGCTTGGATCGTCATGGTGGTCGACGGCCCGTGGCGGTTCGTCCGGCGGGTGCTGCCGGAGGTCGAGCAGGTATTCTCGACGATCATCCACCTTGCGCCGTTGGGCGCGCGCGAGCTGGAGGGCGCGCTGCTCGCCCGCCACACGATGAGCGGCTACGGCTTGTTGTTCGACAGCGCGGACCCGTTGGCGTGGCTACGCCGGGATCGCCGCGACCCCGACGCGCGGGCGCGGGCGCGGTGGTTCGCCGAGCTCCACCGCGTGAGCGGCGGCATCGTCAAAGACGCGCTCCGCTTGTGGATGGCCTCGATCGTTCGCGTCGACGAAGCCGAAGCCGTGGTGGTGCTCGGCGACCCTCCCGCACCCGTCGACATCACGGTGCGCTCGCTCCCGCGCGAGGACCTGCTCGCGCTGCGCCAGGTCCATCGGCACGGGTGGACGACCCTCGATACGTTCGCATCGACCTTCCACATCGACCCCGCCACCGCGGCGGCGCGCCTCCAGCACCTCGTGCACGAGCGCTTGCTGGAGAAGCGCGGGGACGGGTACGCGGTGTGTGATCCCCTGCGCGGGCCGCTCGGACGCGTGCTCGCCGAGCTCGGGTGGGACGAATGACGCCGTTGTTCGCGCAAGCTCAGGAGTCGGCGCCGCCGAGCGCCTCCGCGCTCGACGACGCGCTGCTCGGCTTGCTCCCGGTCCTCCCGGAGGCGGGCGTCGGCTCGGCCGCCCGGCTGGTGCTCCTCGGGGCGTTGGCGTTGCTCGCGGCCGCGTGGCTGGCCCGGGCGCGCGCGCCGCTTCGCAGCCGCGGCTTGTTGCCGACGTTGACCCTGCTCGGCGAGAGCGCGCTGCGCGTCGCCGCCGCCGGGTTGTTGCTCGCCGCCGTCGCGTCGCTCGCGCCGGGTTTGATCGGCCCGGCGGTGCCGTGGGTCGCCGTCGCGGCGGCGATCGCGGTCGGGTGGTCGCTCCGGGAGGTCGCGCGCGACTGGGTCGCCGGGATCGTGCTCGCGGCAGAGAACCGGATCACCGCCGGCACCTACGTCACCGGCGACGGGTTCGCAGGCTCGATCGAGCGGGTGTCGCTGCGCACCACGCGCGTGCGCACCGCGAACGGCGCGACCCTCGACGTGCCCAACCGCGCGCTGTTGTCGTCGACGGTGGGCGTGCGCGCGACGCCGTGGACGTCTGTCACGGTTCGTGTCACGGTCGCTGACGGTGACCCACTCCACACCCGCGAGCGATTGACGACGCTGGCGCTCGTGTGCCCGTGGGTGGCCCCCGGCGACGCGCCGAAGGTCGCGCGTGAAGACGACGGATCATGGCGGATCGAAGCCCAACTTCTGGACGCGGATTGGACGGCGTCGTTCACCGAGGCGATGCGCTCCGGGGCCGCGCGCTTGCCGCGGTGACGCGCGGCGATGATGTGTGACGACCCGGAGCCAGCCCGACGGCACGCTTTACGCGCCGCGAGTGTTCCGTTACACGGCGCTGCCCGCCTGGAGGGACCCTTCCCATGCCCGTGTTCTTGTTCGTCGCCACGTTGTTCGCCCCGGCGGCGCACGCTCAGTCCGCGTGCGAGAAGATGGTCACCGATGGCCTCAAGAAGCAAGACGCGGCGTTGGTCGCGTCGTACCGGTCGCTGCTCGGCTGCGACAAGGCCGTCGCGGAGCGCGTGTTCGTCGACTACATGAAGGCCACGGGCGACGTTCAGACCCTCATCGACTTGTCGTTGTCCGCCATCTCGGCCGACGCGTACGCCGCCGTGTGGCCCATGCTCGACAAGGTGCCCTACGCCGTGCGCGACCAGGTCGCGAGCGGCATCGGCGCCGCGTGCGTCGACGAGCCCAAGCTGCTACCGTTCTTGCAGGGCGCCTACTTCAGCCTGAAGGGCGTCGACTTCGACAACTGGAAGCCGGCGTTGGTCGCGTGTCAGGCCGCCCCGATGAGCGCGTGGCTCGAAGAGACGATCCGCAAGGTCCCCGAGAAGACGTACGACGACAAGTACACCGCCGTCATGGCCGCCTACAGCAAGCGGCAGCAAGCGGCCGCGCTGCCGCTGCTCACCGAAGCGGCCACCACCGCTGGCAAGGGCACCGGCCCGTTCCAGCAGCTCGTCGACACGATGGAGTCGTCGGTGCGCCCGGATGGGTACGGCGAGCCGTCCGCCGAGGACAAGTCGGCGCTCGAGAGCGCGCTGATGAGCGTCGCCGCCACCGCCACGCCCGAGCACGCGATGATCGTCGCCGAGAAGCTGTACAACCTCGAGCTGCCGCAGTCGGCAGCGTCGCTGCTCGTGCGCGTCTACCCCGACAAGGTGCAGGCCAACGGCAGCCTGATGTACGGCGTGGCCGCGATCGAGTCGTGTGACGGCGAGGCGCAGGTCCACTTCGCCGAGGTGATCGAGCCCGGGAAGCGTTGGACCGTCCTGCAGGACCTCGAGGCGCCGGCGCGAGCGTGGAAGCCCAAGCTGAAGTGCAGCGCGGCTGAGCCGTGGCCGGTGATCCCGACGGCAGCGCCGATCGGCTCGGCGTCCGAGCTGACCGCGTTCGTCGACGACCTGGTCAAGCAGTGGACCGAGAAGGGCCTCGAGGTCAAGACGCGCGAAGAGAAGGCGATCACCCTGCCCTGATGGCTAGCGGCCGAGCAGCCGGTCCAGCACGCTGCGCGGCGGGGGCTCAAACGGCTGTACCGGCTCCCCGAGCGCCGCGATCCGCTCCTTGGCTCCCGGGACCGCAGCGTCGAGCCGCAGCGCCTCGCGAAAGTGGCGCACGGCCATCGCCGTCCCGCCTCG
>CAIUDO010000454.1 GCA_903897935.1 uncultured Pseudomonadota bacterium | reverse complement strand
ACGGGAAGTACGTCGGGTGCGTGTACGTGCTCGCCGAGCGTGGCCAGGCGGAGTGGGCCGTCGGCGCTGAGGTCGTGCCCGGCGCGAGCGGTCCGTCGGTCACCGTGAGCTACGTCGACGTGCCGTCGGCGAAGACGGTCTTCTCGTTCACCGCCGAGGTCGGGCCGAGCCAAGAAGCGGCGTTCGTCTCCGGTGTGGTCGGCACGATGGGGTGGCTCATCGAAGGCGGCGCCCGGACGGACGACGTGCGCGGTGCGTTCGAAGACGCCCGGGTGCAGTGGGAGGCGGGCAAGCTCGACAACGCGGCGCTCGCGGCTTCGATCGCCGACCTCGAGGGTGAGCTCGGCGCGGTGTTCGACGCCGGGCGCGGCGCGATCGAGGTGCCGCGCCTGACCGACGCCGACCTCGAGAAGTACACCGAGCGCGAAGGCAGCAAGCCGTGGGAGCAGGTCAGCCTCACCCGCGCGCAGTACCTGCGGTGGCGCAACAGCGACCTGCCCCTCGACGCGTTCCGGCTGCGCGCGGCGGGCCGGCTTCGGTCGGTGATCGTGCGGGGCGGCGGCGGGTTCGTCACCGGTCCGTACGGGCAGAGCTACGATCTGAGGTACGTCGTCGGCCTCACCGACGCTGGCTGGAACGAGCTCGAGGTCGACACGTTCCAGGAGCTCGTCGGATCGTCGGGTCCGAACGGCACCGTCGAGCTCGGGTTCGGTGTGTTGCCGTGGCTCGAGGTGGCCGGCGCGCTCGACGTGCGCACCGGCACGTTCGCGTACCTGCAGCATCAGGAGGTCGCCGGCGACAACAACACCCTGCTGTTGCCCGCCGAGACCGCCCCGATGGCCACCCGCATGCTCGGCGGCCGCGTCTACTTCGTGCCGATGCCCGTCGCCCAGGTCCGCCCCACGCTCGGCGCCGGCATCTCCGGGTGGCGTGGTCGAAAGGTCGAGGATGTGTGGGGAGTCCCGGACTTCGCTCCGCAGTTCCCCGCCCCCACGCTCCTGCTCGTCGAGGTGTTCCCCGGCGTCGAGGTGCGCGCCAGCGACTTGCTGATGGTGTGGGCGCGCGGGCGCATGGGGGCCGCGCTCGGCACGCGGCTCTGGGCGGAGACCACCGGGGAGCCCCTGCTGCAGAACCGCGGCGCCCCGAGCGGCAGTCCCGGCGGCGGCGGCGGCGTCGAGGTCGGGGTGGCGCTCAAGTTCGGCCCGATCGGCGGCGTGAAGGCACTCGAGTCGTCGTTCGACGACGAGCCCGAGCCATGAGCCAGCCCGGTCCGTTCGGCCGCCTCGCGGCGTTCGTGCTCGGGTCCCGCGCTCGGGTCGCCGCTGGCATGCTGGTCGCGGCGGTCATCGGCGCGGCGGGCGCGTCGCAGCTCGGCGTCGACGCGAACCTGTTGTCGATGTTGCCGCAGGACCTGCCCGAGGTCGTCGGCCTGCAGAAGCTGCACCGCGAAGAAGGCGGCGCGAACCTCATCACGCTCGCGTTCGAGGCCGACGACGAGCAGAAGATCGACGCCTTCGTCGACGAGCTCACGAGCGAGCTCGGCGCGCTCGACACCGTTCAGTTCGCCATCGACGAGATCGATCCGGCGCTCGCGCTCGAGATCGGCGTGCTGCAGCTCGACCCGGCCGACGTCGACGAGCTGTCGCGCCGCCTGCAAGGCGCGCTCGCGATGGGCCCCGCGCTCAACCCGATGGTCACCCAGCGGCTGATGGCGATGGGGCCGCTGACCGAGCGCATCGCGTCCGCCCAAGCGCCGACCCTGCTCGCGGGCAGCGGGCTGCAGCGCAAGATCCTCGTCCGACCGACCGGCAGCGCCCACGATCTGCCGTTCGCGGCCAAGGTGATGGGCGACGTGACCGCGGCGGTCGACGCCGCGCGCCCGGCCGACGCCGGGGTGCGCCTGCGCTGGATCGGCGGCGCCTACCGCCATGCCACTGAGGATCGCGACGGCATCGTCTCCGATCTGCGCGTCACCACCGGCGTGAGCGCGCTCGCGGTGTGCGGCCTGCTCGTCGCGGCGTTCCGGTCCTGGCGGTCGGTCGTCGCGTTGTTCTTGCCGTTGCTGGTCGGCGTCGCGATCCAGCTCGGCTGCGTGTACGTCCTGTTCCGCGACCTCAACACCTACACCTCGGTCGGCGCCGCCATCGTGTTCGGGCTCGGCATCGACTTCGGCATCCACCTCGCGGGGCGGTACCGGGAGGAGCGTGAGGCGGGGCACGCCATCGAGCCGGCGATCATCCGCGCGTGGGACCGGGTCGGTCCGCCGTCGTCGACCGCGGCCCTCACCTCGATCGCGGGGTTCCTGGCGCTCACCGTCGCGGACTTCCGCGGGTTCTCGCAGCTCGGCGTCACCCTCGCGATCGGCCTCGCCGCCTGCCTCGGCACCATGCTCGTCGGGCTGCCGGTGTTGTTGCCGGCGCTCGACGGTGGCGTGGCGTCGTCGCGGTCGTTGTTCGGCATCCGGGTGCGGGAGAAGCCGTCGGTCTCGACGTACCGCCTCGCGCCGCTCGGGCTGATGGCGGTCGCGCTGGTCACCGTGTTGGTCGCCACCCGGCTGCCCCCCCGCTTCGAGTACGACGTGAGCGCGCTGCGCAGCCAGGGCCTGTCGTGGGCCGAGCTCGACGAGGCGGAGCGCGCCCTGGTGAAGGACTCGTACAGCCCGGTGCTGGTGAGCTACCCGGATCGTGCGGCGTTGGTGGCCGATCAGCAGCGGGTCGAGGCCGAGCTGGCGGCGAACCCGCGCGCGCACGTCGGCACGGTCGTCTCGATCGAGAACATCCTCCCGAGCGACATGGAGGCGCGCGTCGCGGCGCTGGCGGTCCTCAAGGCGCAGGTGCAGAACCCGAACATGCGGTACCTGCCGCCGCCGCTGGTCGAGAACCTGCTGCCGATCACGCGCTGGGACGGCGACGGGCTCACGCGCGCGCAGCTCCCCGAGGGCGTCTTGTCCCTGCTCGGGGTCGAGCGCGAAGACGTACACCGCCTGCTCGTCTTCCCGAAGGGCAACATGTGGGATCTACGGGAGGCGGCGGCGTTTCGTGACGAGATCGCCGCCCTGGTGCCCGGTCGGGACGTCGTCGGGGAGTACACCGCGCTCGGCGCGATGTACGGCGTCATTCAGCGCGACGTGCCGCTCGTCGCCGCGGTCGCGCTCGCGCTCGTGCTGCTGTTGTCCGCGCTCGACCTGCGTAAGCCCGCGATGGTCGTGGCGGGGGGCTCCACGCTGATCGCGGGCATCATCTGGGCGGGCGTGGTGATCGACGGGCTCGGCTTGTCGTTCTCGATCATCAACGTGGTGGCGGTGCCGATCCTGCTCGGCATCGGGGTCGACGTCGTGATCTTCTTGCTGCACCGGCTGGAAGAGGAGGGCCCTGGCGGGGTCCGGCGTGCGCTCGCTACGACGGGCGTGGCCGCGATGCTCTCCACCCTCACCACGATGTCGTCGTTCGCTGCGTTGATCCTCGCCAGCAACCGCGGCGTGCGCTCGCTCGGGCTGATGGTCGTCGTCGGCCTCGCGACGACGTTCCTGGTCGCGGCCGGCCTGTTGCCGTTGATCCGCGCTGCGGGCTGGCGCGTGACGGGCCGGGCGCCTGGGCACCGCCGCCGGCCGCGCGGCTGACGGTGCGTCGTTCGGTTCGGGCGCCCGAAAGCGCAGGTTGACCGATCCCTACCGTCGGCGCTACGCCGTGGACACGCGGTGCATGATCTCCGACGTCCACCACGACGGGTCGAGGGTCAGGTGGCCGATCGCGACCACCGGGCCACGCTGATGCACGTCCAGGTCGGGCGTGACCGTGACCGCGAGCGCGCCGCCCTCCATCTCGACGACGATCGGCCCCGGGTCGAGCGCTCCGAGCAGGACCCCCGCTGCAGCGACGGCGCACGCCGACGATCCCGAGGCCAACGTCTCACCCGCGCCGCGCTCCCAGATCCGGGCCTCGGCGCGGTCGCGACCGTGCCAGCGCGCGAACTGCACGTTGGTGCGCCGTGGAAAGTCTGGGTGGTGTTCGAGCGAGGCCCCGAGCGCCCGCCAAGACGCAGCTCCATCCCACAACACGACGAGGTGGGGGTTCCCGAGGGAGAGCGCGACCCCGTGGACGACGTTGCCGTCGACCTCGCGCGCCCGCAGCGGCGGGGCGTCGCGCGCGACCGCGCGGCCCATGTCGACGCGCACGAGCCCGTCCTGGTCGTGGCAGCCGACGCGCTCGAAGCCGGTGTCGACGACGATCGGCCCGACGACGCCGCGTCCGGTGAGCCAGCGCGTGAAGATGCGCAGGCCGTTCCCGCTCTTCTCGGCGACCGAGCCGTCCGGGTTCCAGATGCGCACCCCGAACAACCCGTCGGCGGCAGGCCGGGGCTCGAGCACCCCGTCGCCCCCCACGCCGTAGTGGCGGTCGCACAGGGCCACCACCTCGTGCGGTTCGAGCGCGCGGCCACCCTCCCACACGAGGTAGTCGTTGCCGAGCCCGTGCGCGCGCCACAGCCGATCCATGATCCTCCCCGCTCCGCCGGTAGGACGGGCCGGCGCGGCCGGGCTAACGTAGTCGCGTTCGGAGCGGCGATGCTTGGGTTGATGCCGGACGTCGCGGTCGCCGCGCCCCTCCCGTCCGCAGACGCTGCGGTCACGCTCGCGCGGTACGGCCGCGTGGACGTCACGACGGGTCGCGTGCGCCAGAAGAGCCGGGACGGTTCGTACCTGGCGTGGACGCTGCCGGATGGCCAGGTCGTGCAGTGGCGGGCGGTCCGCGAGGCGGACGGGGTCGTGGGCGGCGTGTACGACGCGTTCGGCGGCGAGCGGGCGCGTGTCACGCTCGAGGCGGGCCGCCGCGCCGCGGTCATCGACGGGCAGGCGCCGATCGACGTCACGGGGTGGTCCGAGGCGCGCGTGGCTTCGCTCGTCGTACGGCTGCCGGACCCGGTGGTGGACGCGGCGTCGCCGGGCGTCGTGCGCGCGTCGGTGGGGTCGACGCAGGTGACGGTCGCGGCGGTGTCGTCGGCGGGGGACCCGCGGTCGGACGCCTATGCCGACGAGCTGGTGCGCGCGCTCGCTGGCGTGCTCGTCGACCGATCTACGGCCTGGATCGTCGGCTTGCCGGGGGTTCGGCTGCGGGTCGCGTTGGTCGGGACCGAGCAGTGGGCCGAGGTGTGGGCCGCGTCGGCTGGGGACGGCGCGCTGGTGGTGGTCTCGGCGACCGGCGCGGCCGGCGCCACCGGGGTGGCGGCGGCGGTGGTCGCGCTGGCGTCGCTGGCGGAGGGCGCGTGATCCGGGCGGACGAGCGAAACCCGGTCGCCCGCGCGCTCGTCGCCGGCTTGCGGTCCGCGTGGCCGGAGATCGACGCGGCCGAGGTCGTCTACGTGATCGGCGGGGACGGGTTCTTCTTGGCCTCGGTGCACGAGCTCGGCTTCGATCGGTCGTACGTGGGGCTCAACGCGGGGCGGCTCGGCTTCTTGCTCAACGACGTGGTCGGCCCCGACGGCGCTCCGCGCACGGACGTCGTCGAGCGGCTGCGTGCGGGGGCGGTTCGGGTGCGTGACCTGCCGCTGCTCGAGGCGCGGGTGCGCCGCGCGGACGGCTCCGAGCAGGTGGAGCTGGCGGTCAACGACGTCTACCTGGAGCGGATGACCGGTCAGACCGCGCGGCTGTCGTTGTGGCTGGGCGGTGAGCGCATGGACAGCGTGCTCGTGGCCGACGGGATCATCTTCGCGACGCCGGTGGGCTCCACCGGGTACTCGTTCTCGGCCGGCGGACCGGCGCTCGACCCCCGCGTCGCTGCGCTCGCCGTGACGCCGATCTGCGCGCACACGCCGCGCTTGCCGCCGCTGGTCTTGCCGGCCACCGCCCGCCCGCGCGTGGAGGTCGTGCACCCGGAGCGCCGGCCGGTGCGCGTGGTCATCGACGGGCGGGCCACCGATCACGTCGTGGCGGTCGAGGTCACCACCGCGGCGCGCTGCGTGCGGGTGGGCTGGCTCGACAACCACGACTTCACCCGGTGCCTGGTCGACAAGCTTCTGCGGCCGTGACGCCGCGTCAGCTCTTCGAGCCCCACGGGACCACGCGCCGCCACCACGGCCGCTCGGCGCCGCCTTCGTGCTCGGGGCCGAGCGCGCCGTACGCCGCCAGCGCGTCCGGGTGGCCGGGCTCGACGGCGAGCACGCGCTTGACCCACGACCGGTGCTGCGGGATCTCGCCGCGTAGCCCACACACCTGCGCCATGAGCCAGCACAACGCCGCGGACCCGTCGATGTACTCGCCGGTGCGGAGCGCAACGTAGGCGGCGTCGTCGTGGTGGCCTTCGCTCATCAGGTGCTGGGCGGTGTCGACCACGATGGCCATCGCGCGGCCGTGGACGTCGGGCTGCCCGAGCAGGCGGATCGCGGTGTCGAGCGCCTGATCGTGGCGCCCGCCCAGGACCAGCATCTCGGCGTAGTCCGCCCACAAGCTGCTGTCGCGCGGGGCGGCGCGCAGGCTACCCTCCAGCGCGTGCAGCACGCCGGGCACGTTGCCGGCCTCCGCTTCTACGTCGGCCAGCATCTTCCACGACCGCGCGCTGCCGCTCTCCGATGTCCAGGTCAGGAGCTGATCGTAGGCTTGATCCTCCATGCCCAGCGCGAGCAGCGCTTGCGCTCGGATGGCGTGGGCCGCCTCGGCGTCGCCGTGGACGCCCTCCCAGATGAGCGACGCGGTGGACAGCTTGGTCGCCAGCACCATCCGGTTGGCCGCGAACGCGGTGCGCGCGGTCTGCCAGAACGGACCTGGGCTCACGCGGGCCGCGAGCAGCTTGTGCAGCGCCCGCGACTCCTCGTGGGTGAGCTCGCAGCGCTCGCAGGTCTGGGCCATCGGCGCGCCACAATTCACGCAGCGCCCGCCGCGCGGCATGATGAGCGGGACCGGCCACGCCTCCTCTTCGTGCGTGTGGTTGCACGACGCGCAACGGAGCAGGTCGGCCCACACCAGCCCGAACCGCCCGGAGATGTACTCCAAGCGCATGTTTCGGCAGCAAGGCTCGCGCCACTGGCTCACCGCGTCAGGCCCCAAGTTCGAGTGTAGCCGATCCCGCCACGTGGCGTGCCGGCGGGCGCTCGCTCAAGCGACGGGAGCGCAGCCTGCTTCGGGACAATGGGTCGGCGGGAGGAGCTCGGCGACGGCCGCGTGTACGCGTGCGAGGTCGGCGCGCGCGTCTTCGATGCGCACCGCCGGCCCGAACCGGATCGACGCCGCGCCGGGGGTCAACGTGGTGGCGCCTACCGGCATGATCCGCTCGGTGCCGACGACGGCCATCGGCACGACCCGATCGGCGCACGCGAGGTACCGATACACCGCCTTGAGGAACGGCCCCAGGTGACCGGTCCGGGTGCGCGAGCCCTCGGCGTACAGGAGCGGCAACCCTCCGGATCGCGCGACGCGGGCGCATTGGTCGAGCGACGACCGCGCGAGCGCCGCGAGCTCGCGCGCGCCGAGCCGCTCGGTGTGCTCGAAGCGCGTCGACTGCGGGACCGGCAGCGTAGACAAACAGGCCGAAGCGAAGCGGCGGAACAAGTCCGCGTACACCTGGGGCCCTGCCAAGGCGACGAGGGCGTCGGCGACGTCGACCCGGCCGGCGCGCGCGAGCGCCGCGTCCGTCGCGGTGGTGTCGACGAACGAGAGGTGGTTGCAGACCAGCAGCACGCTGCCGGCGGCCCGCGCCTCGTCGAGGTGGTGGACCCCGGCCACGTCCGACTCCGGGACGGCGTCTTGGCACCACGCGCGCGAGACCCTTCGGCAGCGCGGGTCAGCCGGGTAGGGTCGAGGTTCCTGGCCGAGCCCGCGCAGGTGGGCCAGGACGGCCGCGGCGTCGTCTGCCGTCCACGAGGCGACCTCGGCGGCGACGGCGGCGCGGCCCGGCGCGTCGACGGGCGGCCCGATGAGGTACCCACCCAGGAACGTGGGCAGCATCGCCTTGAGCGTGGGGGCGTCGACGCGATCGAGCAGGTCGAGGCTCATCACGCCGCCTCGACGACGACCGCCGAGACGCCCGGGACCTGGCTGAGCCGCTCGTACGCAGCCTCTCGCGCCGCCGACCGCGAAGACGCGCTGGCGCCCACCGCGCCGCTGGCCCGCAGCGTGACCACGCCAGCGCGCACCGAGTCGAGCGCGAGATCCCCACCGCCGGCCTGGAACGCCGGCTGGTGCGCCGCCCACGCGGCGGTCACGCTCACCAGCACCGGGTCGACCGGGGGCGCGGGCTTGGGCGCTGGCTCCGGCGCGCGCTCGTGACCGTGCTCGTGCGCGTGGGTGTGGGTGTGCCCGTGCTCGTGCGTGTGGTCGTG
Source organism: uncultured Pseudomonadota bacterium (assembly GCA_903897935.1). Lineage (GTDB taxonomy): Bacteria > Myxococcota_A > UBA796 > UBA796 > CAIUDO01. Next base: position 4,066 of record CAIUDO010000454.1, on the reverse strand, counting down.
GTCGTGGTCGCGCTCCGGCGCGGGCGCCGGGCGCGGCTTCGGTGGCGCGGAGGCCGGACGCGCCGCCGGGCTCCCGGAGACGAGGCGCTTGAATCGTCGAAGGACAGCCTTGATCGCACGACGGATCATTCTGGACGCTCCCGTTGACCTGAGCCGTGGTCTGCTAACCCACAGCCGGGCGCGTCGGTGTCGGGCGGGCGAGGAGGAGGGGGTCGTGATCTCCGTTGCGAAGAACGTACGAGTCGTCAGCGCCGAGATCTGTCGCGGCGAGCGCTACCTGATCACGCAGCGCGGCGCGAAGGCCGTGTTGCCGCTGCTGTGGGAGTTCCCCGGCGGGCGCGTGCGCGACGACGAGACCGACGCGACAGCGCTGCGGCGTTGCCTGCGGGATCGGATCGGCGTCGACGCGACGGTGGGCGACCGCCTGCTCGAGGTCGAGCACAGCTATCCAGATTGGACCGTCACCCTGGTGGTGTACCGCTGCGAGATCGGCGCGCAGGAGCCGTGGCCGGCGAAGGTCGCCGCGGTGGCGTGGGTGAGCCTCGACGAGCTGTCGTCGTACCCGTTCCCGGGCGCCGACCAACGCACGCTCGAGCAGCTGCTGCGCGGCGACGCGGGCTGATCAGCCGGCGCAGCCCGCGCCCGGAAGCGCGTCGACCTCGCCTTGCTCCGCCCACCAGGTCTCCGGCTGGGACGCTACCCCGGCGTACGGGTCGATGACGACGCCGTCAGGGTCCTGCAGCTCGAAGTGCAGGTGGGGCGCCGATGAGTAGCCGCTCGACCCGATGACGCCGACCGGGTCGCCGCACCCGACCGACGCCCCGACGGCGACCGCGACGCTGCCGTTCATCAGGTGCCAGTACAGCGTGCGGAAGCCGCCTTCGTGCTCGATCGTGACGGAGTTGGCGACGCCGTCGTTGCCGTCGCAGCTCACGCCCGACGGGTCGGACAAGTCGGCGTGGCAGCGGTCGTAGTGCCCGTCCTCCGTCGCGACGACCACGCCGTCGGCCGCGGCGACCACGACCGCCGATCCGGCGTCCATCGCGTCGAAGCCGCCGTCGAGCATGTAGTCGGAGCCGTCGTGCTCGTCGTAGCAGTGCGGGAAGCCGCGCCCCTCGTAGTCGGTGCACACGAGGCCGCCGATCCCGCTCGATTGTACGACCGGATCGTGGTCCACCCCCACCAACGTCGCGATGGCGTCGCGGTCGGGGACGGGGAAGCCGAGCTGGAGCGCCCCGCGTGGGATCGGGACGCCGGTGTCGACGGGCGCGGTCTCCTTCGGCGCGGAGCACGCCACGAGCGCGACGATCAGCCACCCCACGTCAGCCACCGGTGCACGCCGACGCGGCGGTGTTCGCGGCGAGGCAGCGCGCGGCGTCCGCCACCGGCACGAGCACGGGCCGCGGCGGCACCTCGAGCGAGCCCAGGAGCGCGAAGTAGCCGGTGTCGGACAGCGGGCCGTGCCAGAAACGCTCAGCGTTCTGTGCTGGGGTGAGGGCCCGCCGGACCTCGGGGCGCCCCTCGATCACGAACCTCCCCTCGACGTTCTGCGCGATGATCGTGCCTTCTTCCCACAACAGGGCCTGGACGCCGGGCACGATGACGTGGGTGTCGGCTTGCAGGTTCCACCCCTCGGCGCTGGGTGTGAGCGTGAAGTAGCCGGGCGGGATCGCGACGACCTCGGGCCCTCCGCCGCACCCGATCGCCCACGCCGCCAACGTCACCCTCACGCGGCCTCCGTCAATGCCTCGTCCATCGTGCCGGGTTCACGGGCCGCGCGCAAGGCGTGCAGCAGGCGACGCGGCATCAACCGGCGCTTCCCGTCGGTCGGGAAGTGGTACTCCACCATCGCCTGGGAGATCCGGCGGAACACGTCGGTCACCCGGCCGTCGTCGCCCATACGGTCGGCGAGCATACGCGCCGCGAGCAGCTGCTTGGCCTGGCCGAGCCGGAACACCTCGGCGGGCGGGAAGCCGAGCACCCGAAACTCCGCCTCCAACTCCAGCATACCGTCGACCTCGAGTCGGATCATGCCGAGCTCCCAGCGCCAGTAGTCCACCGTCTCGACCGGAGACATCTCCTTGAGCAGCTCCGGCAGGTAGTTCACGCCGAGGGCGATGTGCCGGGCTTCGTCGCGCTCGTAGTACCGGAGCAGCTCACACAGCACGGGCTCGGTCTCGTGACGCCGGATCATCTGGAAGAGGGTGAGCGCGATCGGCTCGACCATGAGCTGCATGCCGACGAGCTTCTTCGCGAGGTGGTCCGCCGAGAGGATCTTGTCGAGGATGCCGGACGCCGCCACGGGCAGCGGGCCGGGGGTGTAGCCGAGCAGCGCCAGGTAGTCGTGCAGGACGTAGAAGTGCCGGGCCTCGTCGTGCGCTTGGGAGGTGGCGGCCATCTTGGCTTCGAGCGGCTCGATGCGCAGCGCGAGGTCGGCGCTGACCTTCCACGCGGCGAGCTCACCCCAGAAGATCACGGCGAGGATCTTCTGCAGGGCCTGCACCTTGTCGGGCGACAGGTTCACGCCGCCGTGCTTCTCGACGAGCTCGGCGAGTAACGCCCGTCCATCCCAGGCCTTGCTCTGCCCGGCGTGGTAGACGCGCTCGAGCGACCGGGCGGCCTCCGCCTCCCGGCCGACGCGCACGGCGTCGAACATGTCGTACGGGACGAGCGCAGGAGCTTTACGGCGCTTGAACATGCGTCCTCCTTCTCGGACTGGCCAGTCGGTACAACTTCCTTATCGACGATCACGGTCCGCGGCGCAACCGTGACAGGTGAGGCCGGGCGCGGCCGCTGCGAGGTTACGTCGCGCTGAGGAGGCCCCCATGGAGACGCCCGCCGCCGCGTGGGCGCGGCTGCTCGCCGGAGCCGACGTCGACGTCGACGACACCACGCGCGCGATCGTGCTCGGGCGCTGCCGGGCCGCGCTGTCGTCCGAGGACGTGTCCGAGCGCGAGCAGGCCGCGATCATCGCGGCTCGGATCGGCGGCTTTCGGGGCTTCTCGGTCTGCCGCTCGTTCCTGCGTGACCCGTCGCCGCTGGTCCGCATGCGGGCGGTCGTCGAGGCCGCCGCTGGCGGCGCCGAAGGCTTGGCGACGGTCCGAGACGGCGCCGCGGACGCCGATCCCGAGGTCGCGACCGCCGCGTTCCTCGTGCTCACCGAGCGGCGTGACCCGGGGGCGACGTCGCAAGCGCGCCGCGCGCTGTCCCACGCAGACGGCGCGGTGCGGGTGGCCGCGATCGGGCTGCTGGCCGTCGTCGGTGGGCCCGCGGTCGGGCCGCTGATCGAAGCGAAGCGGTCCGACCCCGACCCGCGCGTGGTGGAGGCCGCCACCGCGGCGCTGGGGTCGCGGGCGACCGCGCCGGCGCCGCGGTCCACCCCCGCCCCCGTCCCGCCCCCCGAGGTCGCCGGGCTGCTGCGGTCGGTAGGCTCGGCGGACACCACGGTCGACCTGCTCGCCTCGTTGATGGCCGCGCGGTCGACGGCGCTGCTCGCCGCGGGGCGGGCGTCGCCCGATCCGGTCGAGCGCCTCGGCTTCGTGCGCGCCGCGGTGCTGCTCGGGCGGCGCGACTGGGCGAACGCGGTCCGCGCCTGCCTCGGTGACGAAGACGTCGCCGTGCGCGCCGAGGCGGCGGCGGCGGTCGGGGATCTCGCTGGGTTGTCGGCGGTCCCCGCGCTGATCGAGGCGCTCGAGGACCCGTACCCGAGCGTGCGCTCGGCGGCGGCCCGCTCGCTCGGCAAGCTCGGGGGGCCGGCGGCGCGGGCGGCGCTCGCCGAGGCGCGCGCCGAGGAGCGCGATCCCACGGTCGCGTCCGTGATCGACCACGCGCGCGCGTCGGCGCCCTGACGGTCAGGCGCGTGGGCTCAGCCGCGCGCGGTCCACGCCCACTCGAGCAGCCGCCGCACGAACACGCTGCCACACGCCGCCATCGACTCGGCGACGTCGCGGCGGGGCTCGGCGACGCGCGCCCGCCACACCGCCTCGTCGACCGCCCGCCGGACCAGCGCGGGCGGGGGTGCCCCCGGGAGCGCGATGGCGAGCGGCGCGACGGCGCCCTGGTGGGT
>CAIUDO010000453.1 GCA_903897935.1 uncultured Pseudomonadota bacterium | reverse complement strand
TCGAGCCGCTGCCGCGCACCGCGACCCGCAAAGTGCAGCGCGGGCAGGTCGCCGCGTGGTGCCGGGAGACCGCGATCACCCCGACCACAACGGGGCCCGCGGCCCCCGAGGCGCGCTGGCTGATCGAGGCGCTCGCCCGGGTCGCCGACCGCGACCCGGCGACCGTCGGTCCGCACACCCGGATCGGCGTCGACCTGCCGATCGACAGCCTGGCGTGGGTCGACGTCGCCGGGGTGATCGAGCGGCGGCTCGGCCGCGCGCCGCCCGTCGACCAGCTCGCCGCGTTGGCCACGGTCGGTGAGGTCATCGAGGCGGTGCTCGGGGCGCGGTCGGTCGCGCGCGCCGCCAAGGTCCCGCTGTTCTACGGCGCCGACGGGCGGCCCCTGGACGGCCCGCCGCAGGCGCCGCAGCTCGAGGTGCCCACCGCGTTCGCGGCGCCGCTCGCGGCGTTCGGCCGTCGTTTACACGCGCGCACCACGGGGGCGCTGCTCGACGTCACCGTCACCGGAGACGCGTACGTGCCGCAGGGCCGCCCGGTGCTGGTGGTCGCGAACCACTCGAGCCACGTCGACAGCGGGGTGCTGAGGCACGCGCTGGGCGCGCTCGGCGACGAGCTCCCGTTGTTGGCGGCGCAAGACTACTTCTTCGGCACGCCGCTCAAGGACTTCCTGTTCGGCGACCTGCTCGACCTCGTGCCGGCGGATCGTCAGGGCGTCGGCCTGTCCGGGGTGCGGCACGCGCTGCGCATCCTGCGCGAGGGCCGCTCGTTGGCGGTGTTTCCGGAGGGCACGCGCTCGCGTGACGGCACGATCGCGCGCTTTCGGCCCGGCGCCGTACTCGTGGCGTTGGAGGCCGGGGTCGACGTGTTGCCCGTCTACCTGGGCGGCACCCACGACGTCCTGCCGGCCGAGGGTGGATTGCCGCGGGGGCGCCGCGTGACGGTGCGGATCGGTCGCGCGGTGCCGCACGCGTGGCTGTTCGACCGGGTCCGGGTGCGCGGCGAGAGCCTGCAAGACGCGGCGGACCTGCTGAGCGCGTCGGTCGTGGCGCTGTCGGAGGGCCAGGACAGCTTGTCGCCGTGGGCGGAGGCGCGGCGCGGCGCCGAGGCCTCGCCGTGACGGGGTGGGTGCTCATCGCCGCCTGCGCGTCCCCCGAGGCGCCCCGCGCGGGCGTGCTCTGGAAGATGGAGGACCACGCCGGACCCGCCATCCAGGCGCGCGACGCCGTCATCATCGGCGATCTCGCCGCGGTGCACGCCGCGGGCGCCGCGCTCGAGGCGCGGGGCCCCGTGCCTGGGCTGAGCCGAGAGGACCGCGCGGCGATCGCGGGCGTGCAGATGGCGGGGGCACGGCTGTCCCGGGTGAACGGCCGCGCCGACGCGGCCGGCGCGGCCGCCGCGCTGGCGGAGGCGTGCGCCGACTGCCATGTCGCCCGCGGTGTGGCGGTGCCGCTGGAAGCGTCCGGTGCGGGGCACAGCCAGCCGGCCCGCGCGATGTGGGCCGCGCTGCTGTCGGGAGACGGTGCAGGCTGGCGGGGCGGCGCCGCGGCGCTGGCGGCCGCGCCGATGCCCACCGACGCCGAGCCGCGCGCGTGGCGTGATCTCGTGGCGCGCGTCGACGTCGCGGGCGATGCAGACACCTCCGCGACGCGCGCCGCGGGCTACGCGAGCGTAGCGATCGCCTGCCAGGCGTGCCACGCCGCCGAGGAGCCCTCATGAACCCCCGCACCCCGCACACCTGGCTGGTCACCGGCGCCGCCGGGTTCTTGGGCCGGCACCTCGTGCGTGAGCTGCTCGCGCGCGGCGACCGCGTCCGGGCGCTGGTGCGCGGCCGCCCGAACCCGCCGCTCCCGGCCGGCGCCGAGCTCGTCACCG
>CAIUDO010000452.1 GCA_903897935.1 uncultured Pseudomonadota bacterium | reverse complement strand
GGCGCGAACGGCGCGAGATCGACGGTCCGGGCGTCGGCGAGAAGCGCGGGGAAGCCGGCGGCGGTGAGGGTCGCGACGGCGGCGGGGTCGTGGTCGACCGCGGCGACGGCGCGCAGGCCGGCGCGGCGAAGACCCAACGACGCCCCGCCGCAGCCGGCGAACAGCTCGAGCACGGTCACGTCAGCCGCCGAGCAGACGGAGCACCAGCTCGGCGCCCCCCGCGACGCCGCCCGCGCTCAGCGCCAACGCGGCGGTGAGCTTCCAGGCGCGGGCGTCGACCTGGTCGAGTCGGGTCTGCACCGCGGTGAGCGCGGCGAGCACGCGCTCGTGGCGTTCGACGCTAGCTGCTTCGTGGGCCTCGCCGCGCGCTTCGAGGCGCGCGAGGCGTTCGCGCACCTCGGAGAGGTCGTCGGACCACGGCGACGGGGCGCTCACGACAGGGCCGCCAGTCCGACGAGCAGCAAGCCGATGAGCAGCGAGGTGGCCACCATTTCGGTGAAGATCCTCTTGCAACGCACCAAGCCAACGTCGATCCTCAGGTCGGCGACGTCGGCGCGCAGGGCCGCCACCTCCAGGCCGACCAACAGGAGGTCGGCCCGCGTGCGCTCCAGGGTGCCGAGATCGGTCTCATCAGGCATGGTCCCTCCTGGTTCCTGCCTTCTAAGCCCAGGATCTGGACCCCGCCGAGCCGTTCGGTTCCCACACGATCAGCCCGCGCGGTAGCCACCCCCGGCGGGTGCGTAGAGGACCTCCCTGCGGTTCGGGCGCTTCTCGGTGTACGACAGATGCACGTGTCCCCCGCGCTCAGGCGCGTACCAGATGACCTGGTCGAACGGCAGCGCCGGGTGACTGTTTGGCGTAACATAACTATTGTGTTCAAAGACTACTTTGGCGCGTGGCGGTCCGCGTTCGCGTCCGGTCGGGACCTCCCGGCGCGTGGAACCCAGTAGAGCGAGGCGCGCGTTGTGGTGGCGCTCGACACTTCGTCCGGCCTGCTTCGTGGTAGCGTTCAATTCGGAGGCCGAATGCGAAATCGTTGGTTCTTGGTACTTTGTCTGTCATGTGCCTTGGGAGGGTCGTCCTTGGCTGCCGGATATGGTCGCCCGGCTCCTGCCGGGGCCCCTAAGTGGGAGGTCGGAATCGCGATGGTGGTGTCCCTTCCTGCCCGCGATGACAAGAAGGAGGCGGTGGGGATCGCGCTGGAGTCGCCCGGACGCCCCGCGCTATCGGATGACCCGTTGCTCTACGAGCTGATGGGGTCGATCCCGCTCACCGAAGGTGGGGTTGCCGGCCGTTATTCGTCCGCCGCGGAGGCGCTATCCGCCCTCGGGGAACAGGGATGGGAGGTCGTCGACTTCATGGGCGGCGGACGATACCTCATGAAGCGACCCCTTTAGGCGAGCTGACGCTGGGCCGCTCGGACACAGGTTGTCGGCCTGGAGCGGCGCGGACTTCGGAAGGCAGCGGGCCCATCAGGGCAACGGGGGCGCGCATCCTGGTGGCGCTCGATGTTGCTGCGGGCGTGGTTGCGCGGTGCTCGTCTTCACGAACCGTCGGCCGCCGTGCTCGGGCGAGACCTGGGCGAGCTCGTCCGCGCCCTCCCGGTAGACCATGCACCGGTTGCCGCTCGGATTTTGGGCGATGGCCTACGTAGCGCTGGACGAAGCTGCGTTCATCGAGCGGGGCTGTCGTTCCCTTTGAGCACACACCCGTCCAGCCAACGCACGCCCTCGGCCGTGTGTAAGGTTGCTTCGGACTTTCCGGCCTGTACTGTGCACGTCTACGACGCGGCGCTCCGCGTGTAACCGCCCGCAGCCGGCGCGTAGAGAACCTCCCTGCGGTTCGGGCGCTTCTCGGTGTACGACAGATGCACGTGCCCCCCGCGCTCAGGCGCGTACCAGATGACCTGGTCGAACGGCAGCCCTGTGCGGACGATCGCGCCCGCGAGCTGCTCCGCGGACAAGCCGGTCGCCTTGATGTCCACCGCCTCGCCGGACATGTGCTGGCTCGTCGGCGACCCCGACACCGCGCGGTTCACCGCCGCCGACCGGTAGCCCGACGTCACCACGATGGGCCGCCCGAGCTGGGACCGGAGCGGGTCCAACACCACCGCCACCAGCCGCTCCAACGCCGCCTGCGCCTCCGGAGGCGGAGTGTTGTCGAGACCGAGCCGCGACGCCGCCCCGCTCGCCGTCACCTCCGCCCACGAGAAAAACCGCCCAAGCTGCCCTTTCATCCGATCCCCCACGCGTTGCACCCCCACCATCGGCGAGCCCCCGCCGGCCGCCGCGAGCAGGACGACCACGCCCGCCCCGACGAACGCCGCCACCGCGGCCGCCGGCTTCACGCCGTGGCCCCAGCGGACGGCGGCGGCGGCGGGCCCAGCACGAGCCCGGCCACGACGAACAGCACCACCAGCGACAGGGACAGCGTCTCGATCACTTGGCCGCCACGTCGTTCACGACGAGCAGGTCGCGCGGAATGCGCCGGTCGAACCAGTACACACCCGCCTCGTCCAGCTCGGTGAACCGGACCCCCGACCCAGGCGCCAGCTCCAAGAACCGCGCCCACCCCGCGAGCGTCGGCGGCAGCACCTCGCCGTCCCGGATCTGCCCGCCGCGCGCGATCCGCAGCCCCAGCGGGCCGACGACCGGCACCCGCTGCTGCTCCGCGTACCACGACGTCGCCGCCGCCATCCGCGTCACCACGAGCCGCCCGAGCTTCGCCCACGCCCGCGTCAGCCACGCGTCGTCCGCCAGCGTCCACGACAGTGCCGTCCAGTTGCCGCCGTACCGCAGCGCGTGCTCGACGCGGACCTCCGCGGCCCGCAGCGACGCTTCTTCCTCGTCCGCCGGCCAGGGCGGGTCGAGGTGCTCCGGCGCCAAGAACAGGTTCGCCACCTGCTCCAGCTTCTGCAGCGACCAGTTCGCGGTGCCCGCCTCGCGCAGCCCGATCTCCGTGCCCCGGACCCGCCCGAACACCAGCAGTTGCAGCTTCTCGGGGTTCCACGGCGACGGCGCGCCGACGCGCAGCCCCTGGTAGACGGGCGCCTGCCCGCCGTCCGGCACGAGCACGTCGCGGTCGCGCACCGCGTACATCCAGCGCGCCCACGGCCACGCCGCCGGGTCGACCGCCGCGAGGTCCTTCAGCCGCTCCTCGCCTTCGAGGCGCAACCGCGCCGCCTCGGCGACGTCCGACGACCGCTCCGCCTTCCGGAACCGGGCGTTCGCGCTCCGCAGCAGCCGCGACGCGTCCTCGGCGACCTTCTTGCGCGCCTCCGCCTCCCGGCGCGCCTTCACCTCGGACAAGCGACGGGCCGTCTTCTCGGGGTCGCGGCTGATGAGCAGCAGGATGTCCTCGGGGCCGAGGTCCATCTGCGCGCCCGGATTGTTCGTGTCCCGGGCCTGCGACCGAAGCAGCTCGGTCATCCACCCCAGCTTGCCCTGGATGAGGTTGAACCGGAGCCCGTCCTGCGACCGCCGCGCGAAGTAGTAGTTGATCTCGATGTTCGCGAGGGTGTTGCCCTGGCGGACGCCGCGCCCGTTGCGCTGCTGGAGGGTCGCCGGCTCCCACGGCAGGTCGAGGTGGTGGATCGCGCAGGTGCGCGTCTGGAGGTCGATGCCCTCGTACGCGATCGCGTTCGCGATCACGACGTCGAAGCGCGGCGCCACGCCCTCCTCGGGCTCGCCGTTGAACTCGCGCGCGATGCGCTGCCGGTCCGCAGCGGCCTGGGCCACCTCGGCGTTGAGCACGCCGATGCGCGCCTCCGGGATTCCTGCTTTGACCAGCGTCATCACGACCCAGCGATGCGCCGCGACGTTGTCGACGAACACGATGTGGCCGCACGTCCGGTTGGCCAGCACCCGCTTCGCCATCGCTGCGAACTTCGGCGACGACGGGTCCACCCCGGACGACGCCGCGGTCTTCCAGTCGTAGCCCTCGTCGAGCGCCGGGTGGATCGCGACGAGCGCCATGCGGGCGAGCAAGCCCAGGATCTTGCCTTTGTCCTGGGTCTTCGTG
>CAIUDO010000451.1 GCA_903897935.1 uncultured Pseudomonadota bacterium | reverse complement strand
GGCGCGATTCATCGCGCCCGCCGCCGGCGGGGGGCGTAGGGGCGCGAGTCATCGCGCCCGCCGCCGGCGCCGGCCTCCCGGTGCTCGTCGAGGCGCGTCGTCCCGGTGAGCTGAGGGGCGCGATTCATCGCGCTCGCCGCCGGCGGGTGCTCGTAGGGGCGCGATTCATCGCGCCCGCCGCATGCGGGGGTGTTCGTAGGGGCGCGATTCATGGCGCCCGCCCCAGGCGGGGGTGCTCGTAGGGGCGCGATTCAACGCGCCCGCCGCCGGCGCCGGCCTCCCGCGACTTGCCGGTGCTCGTAGGGGCGCGATTCATCGCGCCCGCCGCGCGGTTCGCTCAACTGACGCGGAAGTGCTCGGCCCACGCGTCGAGGAAGAACAACGCCCACAATTGAAGCGCGGCGTTCGGGTCCGTCGTCAGCTTGGCGCGGAGCGCGTCGATGCCTTCGGGCCGCCACAGCCCGAGACGGTCGGTCCGTAACCGACGCAGCCGCCCCTCCAGCAACAGCCGGCCTGGGCCGACCAACCACGGCCCGAGCGGCGCTGGCATCGTGCGCTTCGGGCGGTTGAGCAGCGCGCCCGGCACGACCCCGGCCAACATCGCCCGGAGCGGCCACCGCGCGTGCAGGCCCTTGCCGTCGGGGACCTTCGCGGTGCCTGGCAACGCCGCTGCGATCGAGACGATCTCGTGATCGAGCAGCGGATGGCGCGGGTGCAGGCCCGCGCGCGTCGCGGTGCGGTCCACCCGAGGCAGCCGCTCGTCGACGAGCCAGGTGCGCAGCCACGCGTGCAAGATGGTGTTGATCGGGTCGGTGTCGACGCCCGCGTAGACCGGGGCGAGCACGGTGGTCCGCACGTCGGGGTCGACGAGCGCGTGGTCGCGCAGCAGCCGCTCGCGGTGGGGCGTCGAGAACAACGACGCGCCGCCGAGGCCGTTCTCGATGCCGAACCGCTCTGGAGGCACCGTCCACCGCGGGCGGCCTTCCCGCCGACCGAACAGGTGACGCACGCCCGGGAGGTGGGCCACACGGCGGGCGATCCGAAGGTCCCGCGCGATCGGTGACACCGCGCGCCCGCCGAACAGCTCGTCGCTGCCGTGGCCGGTGATCACGACCTTGGCGTGCTCGGCGACCGCCGACGCGAGCAGCAGCTCGAGCAGGACCGCGGGGTTGCCGATCGGGTGCCCGAGCGCGACCACCGCGCGGTCGAACGCGTCCGCGAGCTCGGCCGATCCGACGACGACCTCGTGGTGGTCGAGGCCGAGCACCCGCGCGATCCGACCGGCGAACGGCGCCTCCGGGTTCGGATCGTCGGTGAACGTGACCGTGAAGGTCGGCAGCGGGCGCCCCAGCTCACGCGCCGCGGCCGCGATCGCGGTCGAGCCGAGCCCACCCGAGAGGTACAGGGCCGCGTCCGTCCCTCGGGGCACGTCGCGACGGACAGCGCGCTCGACGGCGCCTTGCAGGCGGGCGACCAGCACGTCGGCGGGGTCGGACCGGGTGCCGGGCGCGGCGAAGCGTGGCGCCCAGTAGCGCTCGCTCGTCACGACGTGGCCGTCGAACGACAGCACATGCGCGGCCTCGACCTGGAACACGTCGCGGACGAGCGTGCGGGGCGCATGGACCGTCTGAAACGAGAGGTACTCGCCGAGGTGCGCGGCGTTGAACCTGCGATCGACGAACGGGAGCTCGAACAGGGCCGGCAGCTCGCTGGCGAACGCGAACCGCGCGCCGTGCCGCGTCCAGAACATGGGCCGCGCGCCGAGCCGATCGCGGACCAACCACAGCGTGCGGTGGCGCTTGGACCAGACCGCGGCGGCGAACGGGCCGCTCACCCGGACGGGGGTCTGGGCGCCCCACGCGCGCCACGCGGCGGCGAGCACCTCGACGTCGGCGCCCTGCGGCACCCCGAGCTCCCGCGCGACGCCCTCTGGGTCGTCGAGCCACCCGTCCATCATGACGACGAGATCGTCGGTCACGACGGGCTCGCGGACGAACGCGCGGGCGCCCTGCCGCCCCCGGTGCGCGAACAACACGGGGCCGTCGGTGACCGACCCGGCGGCGTCGGCGCCCCGGTGCGCCAGGGCGGCGCCCAGTACGTCGGCGAGCGCCGGATCGGGGCGGTGGTTGAGGTCGATCACACCCGCGAGGCCACCCATGGCGGATCACCCGTTCCTGCGGCCGCGACGCCGCGGCGGAGGCGTCTTCTGGGGGGGCGGCCGCCGCACGTCGACCGGCCGACCGGCGACGGGGCGGGGCTCGGGCAGCACGAGCGGGGCCGACCGCCACGCCCACGGGGCGCCGCCGACCACCATGTTGCGCAAAGCGGCGCCGACCAACAGCGCGAGGGTGGCGAGGCCGAGGCTTTGCGGCGAGGTGGTCGGGTGGGTGGTGGAGCCCGTCGCGGTCGCCACGACGAAATGAAGGGTGAACCTTGACTTGGAGATGCGCGGGGCGCCCTCGGGCTGGGTCCGCGCGGGGATCCCGGTCGCGTCGACGGGCAGCCCGGCGCTCTCGATGGCGTCGGCCGGCAGCCAGCGCTCTTCGTGACCTGCGTCGTCGACGAGCAGGACCCGCCGGAACGCGTCTTCTTCGACGTACGGCCGCACGGACACCGCGGTGCCGGTCCACGCGGTGAAGAAGCTGCTCGCTCCGAGCAAGACGACGATCGCCAGCGTGAACAGGATCACGGCGTCGCGTAGGAGTCGCTGCCAGTCGCTCAACCCACCCTCCGGAGCGACCTGCTACCCGACCGGGGCGAGGCCCGCCTTAGGCGCAAGGCCGCTCACTTGAGGTGATTGCTGCGACCGGCCGTCAGCCGTCAGCTTCCGATGAAGGGCCGTGAGCCACGTCCTCACCTCGGTTTCGCCACGTCGTCGGCGCTGGTCAAGCGCGGCACCCGTTGGAGGATGAGCTTGACCCCTGACAAGAGCTCCGTTCGGACCCGATCAGCGGAGCGCATGCAGCGCCTCTTCGATGAGGTCCTGCTTCCCCATCACGCCGTCTCGCCCGAGCAGCAGCGCCTGCCGGGTGAGGTTGACCGTCGTGCGCGGCAGGGTCGGGCGGTCCGAGCGGTGCGGGCTGAAAGCCCGCGGACCGGCGGGCCGGAGGCCCGCGCTCCGGAGTCGACGCTTGCCCGGAGTGAGCGCGCCGGGCGCGCGCACCGGGAACGGGGCCAGGGGACGTCATGCGGCGCTCGTAACCGGGCGCCCGACCGGGTGGGTCGTGAGGTGCGGGCGATGCAGCGGGGGAGTACGTGGCCGCGTGCGCAGTACGGACCGACTCGTGACGGAACCGGGCGCCCACCGCCGACGCCACCGGGGTCCGTGGTGGGCGGCGCTCGTGGTTTGGGCGATCGGGTGCTTGACCCCGGCGCGTCAGGAGATCGACACCGACATCGTGCGGTCGATCCGCTTCGAAGGCAACGGCGGGTTCTTGTCCGGGCAGACGGACTACCAGCTCGCCAGCCAGATGGCCCAGGGAGACACGGCGTTCGGCCTGCTCACCTGGCCGCTCATGTACTTCGTCGAGCCGGCGCCCCTCGACACGGCGCTGCTGCAAGACGACGCGTACCGCCTCGAGGTCTGGTACGCCCACAACGGCTGGTTCGACGCGTCCGTCGAGGGCTGGCGCGTGCACCGCATCCGGCGGGCGAAGTCGTTCCGCGCCGGCGTGGTCGACGTCGTCGGCCAGGTCGACCCCGGCCCGCCGTCGCTGGTGCGCGGCTTCGAGATCAACGGCCTGTCGAAAGCGGCGAGCCTGCTCGGAAACGACGTCAAGCGCACCGGCTACCTGCAGCCGGGCGACCAGTTCGCGCTCGAGAACGTCTACGCGAGCCGGGACGCCTTGCTCGCGAGCCTTCGCGACACCAGCTACGCCTACGCCCAGGTCGGCGTGAAGGTCGACGCCTACCCGGACGAGCGCGCGGTAGACGTCGTGTTCGACGTCGACGCTGGCCCATCCTCGGTCTACGGGCCGATCACCATCCGCGGGAACAAGCGCGTCAAGCGCAAGATCATCCGGGACACCCTGCCGTTCGAGAGCGGCGACACCTACGACGCGTCCGAGCTCAGCCGCGCCCAGAGCGAGCTGTTCGAGCTCGGAACCTTCTCCGTCGTCGCGGTCGCGCCGGATCTCGACGATCCGACCGTCGACGAGGTGCCGATCAAGGTGTCGGTCACCGAGTCCCGGTTTCGACGCCTGCGCCTCGGCGGCGGTGTCGCGTGGGACGTGCAGACGCTGACGCCGCGGGTGACCGCCGAGTACCGCCAGCTCAACATCCTGCAGCGGCTGATCCGCTTCGACGCGGCCGCCACCGGCGGCTTCGCGTACAGCACCGACAGCTCCGGCGTCGGCGGGGTGGGCCTGCCGATCTACGACCTGTCCGCCGGCGTCTCGTGGCCGCGCTTCATCGTGCCGCCGCTCACCTGGTCGATCACCGGCAAGCTCGACCAGGACTTGTTCAGCGGCCAGTTCCCGTCGCGCAACCCGAGCGTCGGCTCGTCGTTGTCGTGGGAGGTGAGCGACAAGGTCGTCCTGCAAACAGGCGTCTCATGGGAGCAATTCTCGCTCGTCGAGCTCACCGACGCCGCCACCCAGGCCGCCCAGGCGACCTTCGGCGCCGGGTTTCAGGACCAGTACCGGCTGACGACCGCCGAGCTGCGCTTCTCCTACAAAGACCGCGACGATCCCCTGCAGACGCAGGACGGTGAGGACTACACCGTCGCGCTGCGGCAGTCGATCCCGACCGCGTCGGGTGACTTCTTGTTCAGCGAGGCGTCGCTCGACCTGCGCGCGTGGCGTCCGCTTCGGTTGGGGAGCACGCGCGACATCCCGTGGACGATCGCGGGGCGTATGCAAGCGAAGGTGATGCAACCCTGGGGCGGCAGCGAGCTGCCGTACCCCGAGCTCGGCTTCTTGGGCGGTGGATCGTCGATGCGCGGGTTCCGCCTCAATCAGGTGGGCGCCTACACCTGCTTGTGTACCTACGACGGCATCCCGGGCACCGAGGGCGTCAGCGCGGTGCAGCATTACCTGCCCGTCGGCGGGGCGATGCTCGGCGCGGTGTCGACCGAGCTCCGCTACGAGTGGGCGTACGACATCGTGTTCGCGTGGTTCTTCGACGTCGCGGCGCTCGCGCGGGACCCGGCGGACCTCGCGTTGTCGTCGACGCGCGTCGGGGGGGGGCTCGGCGCCCGCTACAACTCCCTGGTCGGGCCGATCCGCCTCGATCTCGGGTTGCGACCGTTGTACCCGGAGGACGACGGGCCGACCGAGTTCGTGCGGTGCGCGTCCGCCGAAGATCAGGTGGCGCGCGCCTACGACTTGTTCTCGCAGCCGGTCGGCGCGCGCGGCATCCGCGCCAACCGCGCGGTGCCGTTCGCCGTCAACGTGTTCTTCGCGATCGGCGAGTCGTTCTGATGAAGCGGCTCCGTAAGCTCCTGGTGGGCCTGCTCGCCACGTTCGTGAGCCTGGTCGGGCTCACGCTCGGGCTGATCTTGCTCGCGGTGCTGTTCGTGCTGAGCCCGCCCGGGGAGCGGTTCGTCGCGGCGCGGCTCGAAGGCGCGCTCGACGGCGCGTTGCCCGCCGGCGACGCCCGGATCGGTGGCGTCGCGCTCGACGCGAGCGGGGGCGTCACCCTGACCGACTTCGCGCTCTCCGACGCGGACGGCCGCCCGATGATCGCGGCGCGGCGGCTGGTCGTCGATCTCGACCTCCGCGCGCTGCTCGACCAGCGCGTACACGCCCGCTCGGTCGTCGCCGACGCCCTCATCGTCGACGTCGGGTACG
>CAIUDO010000450.1 GCA_903897935.1 uncultured Pseudomonadota bacterium | reverse complement strand
CGAGACCGCCTCGCTGGCGGCCGTGCGGGAGATCGAGAGCCCACCACACGACGGCGCCTTGTCGTTCTCAGAGCGACCAGGCTCCGAAGACGTGGTGCAGTGGATCGCCAATACGCTCGCGAAGTGGGCCTTGGACAAGGCGGACGGGGACGACGTCAAGGCGGCCCGGCGCCGCCAGACGCTGGACGCCGTCGAGCAGGCGGTCGCCAACATCATCGGCGAACCCGTACGCTTCCGGCTGCTCCGCGACCCGCTGGCCGTGCGGCTCGTGCTGGCAGACCAGGAGCTCCCGTTCGATGTCCTTCCGGACGGCGTGAAGTCGATTTTGAGTTGGATCGCCGACCTCCTCATGCGGCTCGAGCGCACGCCATGGGAGGGCGATGTACCCGTCCTGGAGCGGCCGTTCCTCCTGCTCCTCGACGAGATCGAGGTCCACCTGCACCCGAAGTGGCAGCGCCGCGTGGTCCCGGTGATCGAGCGCCTGTTTCCGCGCGCGCAGGTGATCCTCTCCACGCACTCGCCGTTCATCGTCGCTTCGGCGGCTGACGCCTGGACCTACCAGTTCCGCGTGGACCGCGGTCGGGCGAGCCACGTCGTTACCTACCCGTCCAAGGTCGGCTCCAGCGTGAGCGCGCTGCTCCGCGAGGTCTTCGACGTCGACGGGGAGTTCGACGTCGGGACGGAGGCGAGGCTCGACGAGCTCTACGCGCTGCGTGATCGCCTGCTGGCTGGCGACGAGGGCGCGCGCGAGGCCTTCGACAAGGCAACCCAGGCGCTCGCGCGCACGTCCGAGGAGCTGCGGGACATCGTCGTGTACGAGCAGCGGTCCCTCGCGCGCAGGCTCCGCGCGTCGTGATCGGCTTCACGCGCGGCGCTGCCCCCTCGGTCCTGACGCCTTCTCGCGTCCAATCCTGGACGGCGCGCTGGGTGCAACGCGTCGGGACCAGGGCTACGTCTGCCGACTTCCAGTGGCCCACCGTCGACCAGCGCCCGCTACGCGACCACTTGGTAGGCCCTCTGCTCGCGCTCACGGCGGACCACTGCGCGTACTGTGACGGGCACCCGATCGACGACACCCAAACGCCCCAGGTCGACCACTTCCTCCCGAAGGTCCGGCACCCCGAGCACGCGTTCGCTTGGGCCAACCTCTACCCGAGCTGCAGCGCGTGCAATCGGGCCAAGGGCGACCACGTGACAGAGGGCGCCCTGCTTCGCCCCGATGAGCCCGATTACGCGTTCGAGCGGTACTACGTGTTTGACCGCCGAGACGGCGTGGTCCGCCCCAACCCGGGCGCGAGCCCAGCAGATCGCGAGCGGGCGCGCGTCACGATCGCGACGCTGGGCATCAACGCTGGGAACCGCCCCAAGCGGCGCGTCGCCGCTCTGCTTCGTGCCGAACGCGACCCGGATGCGCTCCTCGATGACCTGCCGTACCGGTTCGTCGTCGCGGATGCCCGCGGGGCGTGAACCTCGACCGGCCTCGTGGCGGTGGGCCGCGCCCCGTGAGCGCCGTGCCCGCGGCGCGGTAGGATGCCCCCGGAGGTCCAATGCTCCTGATGCTCGCGACGGCCGCCTTCGCCGCCGACGTCACCGTGAGCGACGTCGCCGCCCTGCGTGACGCCGCCGCCGCGGCCGCCCCTGGCGACACGATCACGCTCACCAAGGGCACCTACCGCCTCGACAGCACGCTTTCGGCGTCGACGGCCGGGCGTGCGGACGCGCCGATCACCCTCCGCGGCGAGCCGGGCGCGGTCGTCGAGTCCGACACCGTCGAGTTGATCAAGGTCAGCGCACCGTATTGGGTGTTCGACGGCCTCACCATGCAAGGCGTGTGCGCCGATCACAGCCAGTGCGAGCACGCCCTGCACATCGTCGGTCAGGCCGACGGGACCGTGGTCCGCGGCTGCACGCTGCGAGACTTCAACGCCCAGATCAAAGGAAACGGCGAGGAGATCGCGGGCGTCTACGTGTACCCCGACGACGTCGTCATCGAGGGCAACACCTTCTTCGACACCGCCCCCCGGGAGACCGGCAACCCGGTCACCAAGATCGACGTCGTCGGTGGGCGGCGGTGGCGCGTAGAAGCCAACTTCATCCACGACTTCGAGAAGGGCGGCGGGGACAACATCAGCTACGCCGCGTTCCTCAAGGGCAACTCCCGCGACGGCGTGTTCGAGCGCAACCTCGTCGCGTGCAGCCTCGACTTCGACGGCGGGGTGCGGCTCGGGTTGTCGTTCGGCGGCGGCGGCACGTCGCCCGACAGCATCTGCGAAGACGGCACCTGCACGCCCGAGCACCAGGGCGGCGTCATGCGCAACAACGTCATCGTCGGGTGCAGCGACGTCGGGGTGTACCTCAACGAAGCCGCCGACTGTGTCGTGAGCAGTAACACCCTCTACGCGACCGAGGGCATCGACGTCCGGTTCGCCGCGAGCACCGTCACCCTCGCCGGCAACCTGCTCGACGCCGACATCAAGGAGCGCGACGACGGGGTCGCGACCCTGGGCACGAACCTCACCGACGTCGACTTGGGCTCGTGGTTCGCCGATCCGCTCGCGCTCGACTTCACGCTGCTCGTCGACCCGGGTCCGATCGGCGGCGCCGACGTCGATCCCGCGATCACCGACGACTTCTGCGGGCAGGCCCGCGACGGCGCCCCCGACCTCGGCGCCGTCGAGTACACGAGCCCGTCGCCGTGCGACACCACCCGGCCCCACCCGGACGTCGAAGCCGACACGGACACGGACACGGACACCGACACCGACACCGACACGGACTCCGACACCGACACGGACTCCGACACTGACACCGACACCGACACCGACACAGACTCCGACGCCGACACCGATGCCGACACCGATGCCGACACCGACACCGATGCCGACACGGACTCCGGGGCCGGCCCCGCCGACACCGCAGGGGCCGCGAAGGGCTGCGGCTGCGCCAGCTCCGGGCAGGGCGGGGCGCTGGCCGCGGTGCTCGGGTTGCTGGCGCTGCGCCGGCGCGTTCACCGCGGTTAAGCCGGCGCGGCGAGGGCACATGAAGGAGGAGACGCGTCGGCCGGACCACCGTAAGGACGGCCGTTACGAGGCGCTGGTCGCCCGGGTGAACGCCGACGTCGGCGCGTTGCCGGCGCCGACCGGCGCTCCGCGGCGTCCCGTCGTGTTCGTCGTCGGCGTGCCTCGCGCCGGGACCACGCTGACCTACCAGCTGCTCGCCGCGACGGGCGCCTTCGGGTACCCGTCGAACGTCGTCGCGCGGTTCTGGCGGCGCCCGGGGCACGGCGCGCGCGTGCAGCGCCTGCTCGAGCCGGTGCTCGGGCCGCCGGCCATCAGCTACCGGTCGGTCGCCGGCCGCACCGAGACGTGGGCCGATCCCCACGAATTCGGCTACTTCTTCGAGGCGCACCTGCCGTTCGCCGATGACCACGAGCCCACCGCGTCCGCGCTCGGCGCGGTCCACGCCGACGCGTTCGTCGCCGAGCTCGCCGACTTCGAAGACGGCGCCGCGCGCCCGCTGCTGTTCAAGAACGGCCTGCTCGACTTCGTCGTTCCGTGGCTGGCCGCCACCCTGCCGACCGCGCGCTTCGTGCACGTCCGTCGGCCCGCCCTCGACAACGCGGCGTCGTTGCTGGCGATCCGCGAGCGCTATTACGGCGACGACCGCGCCTGGTTCTCGGTCCGTCCCCGGGGCGCCGACGCGTGGCGGGATCAACCCGGCCCCGAGCAGGTCGCGTGGCAGATCGAGCGGGTGCGTGACGCGCTGGATCGGGCCCGCGACGCGCTGCCCGGCCGGTGGACCGACCTCGACTACGCCGACGTGTGCGCCGACCCTCGCGGGGCCGCCCGCGCCGTGCTGCGCGACGTCGGCGTCGACGGGGACACCGACAACCTGCCCGAGCGGTTCGACGCCCCGGAGCGGGCGCTCGACCCCGACCGTCGGCGCGCCCTCGAGCAAGCCCTCTCCGCGCGAGGCCTCCGATGAACCGTCGTGTGCTCGTCACCAGCGCCGGGTCCACCGCGGCCCAGAACCTCGCGCACGCGCTCGGTCCGGGGTGGTGGACCGGGGGGGTCGACCTCGACGCCGAGCACGGTGGTATCGGCCTGTTCGGCGACACGGCACCGGTCCCGCGCGCGACCGACCCCGCGTACCTGCCCGCGCTCGCCGCGCACGCTACACGGTGGGGCGTCGGCCTGGTCGTGCCGGTGATGGAGCCCGAGCTCGAGGCGGTCGCCGCCGCCACGCTTCCGGTCCCCGCGCTGGTGAGTCCGCCCGAGGCCATCGCGACCTGCCGCTCGAAGCGCAGGTTGACCGAGGCGCTCGGCGCGGCGGGCGTCGGGGTGCCCGCGCTCGTCGACGCCCCGTCGCGCTACCCGGTGTTCGCGCGCCCGGATCGCGGCACGGGCAGCGTCGGCGCCGAGCGGCTCGACGACGCCGACGCCGTGGCCCGCCGTCGACGGTCCGACCCGACGGTCGTGATCACCGAGTGGCTCGACGGCGTCGAGATCAGCGTCGACGGGTACGCGTGGCGCGGGTCCCTGGCGCACTGCATCGCGCGGGAGCGGGAGCGCACCAAGGGCGGGCTCGCGGTGTCGTCGGTGGTGGTGCCGGCGGCGCCCCTGCGCGACGACGCGCGGCGCATCGCGCGCGCCCTCGGGCTGCACGGCTTCTTCAACGCTCAGTGTCGGATCGTCGACGGCCAGGCGCGCTGGTTCGACGTCAACCCGCGGCTCGGGGGCGCGATGATCTTGTCGTTCGCGGCCGGTCTCGACGCGGCGGCGTGCGTCGAGGCCGCGATCGAGGGTCGCCCCCCCAAGCCCGGCGGCGACGAGCGCGTCGGGCTCAAGCTGCGCCGCCGCTGGCACAACGTGGTCCTCCCGCCATGATCGCGGTCGCGTTCGATCTCGACGACACGCTGATGTCCGAGCGCGCGTATGCCCACAGCGGCCTGCGCCACGTCGGTGGCCTGCTCGAAGCCCGTCACGGGGTGGTGGGCGCGGGCGCCCGGCTCGTGGCGATCTTGGAGTCCGGCGTGCGCGGGAGCGTGTTCGACGCCTACTTCGCAGAGGTGGGCCTCGATCGCGCCGAGATCCCCGAGCTGGTACGGGCCTACCGCGCGCACGCGCCCGACGTGCGCCTGTACGACGACGCCGCGCCGCTGCTCGACGCCCTGCGCGGCCGCGTGTTCTTGGCGCTGATCACGGACGGTCCCGCAGTGTGCCAGCGCGCCAAGCTGGCGGCGCTCGACCTCGCGCCGCGCTTCGACCTCGTGCTCGTCACCGACGAGCGCGGCGCTGACGCCTGGAAGCCGCACCCATGGAGCTACGCGCGGGTCGCGGAGGCCGCGGGGTGCCCACCCGATCGATGCGTCTACGTCGGCGACAACCCCGCCAAGGACTTCGTGACGCCGCGCGCGCTCGGCTGGCGGACCGCGCGGGTCTGCCGGGCCGACCGCTTACGCGAGCACCCCACCGCAAGCCCGGCGCACGAGGCCGAGGTCACCCTCACCGGGCTCGACGGCCTGCTGCCGCTGCTCGGCGGGTGGTTCCCCGAGCCGGGGCTCATTCCTCGCGTACCAGCCGGAACCCGGTGAACGCGTTCGCGTCCTCGGGGAACGTCCACGCGCGCTCTGACACCCGGGCCGACTGCGGCAGGTCGATCCATCCCCCCCCACGGTACACGCGGGTCGACGGTGAGCTGCGCCCGGGCATCATCTGCTGCGCGTACATGGCGTACCAGTCGCCGACCCACTCCCACACGTTGCCAGACATGTCACACAGACCATATTCGTTGGGGTCGAGCTCGCAGACGGGGTGTGGGCGCCGCCAGTCGCCGCTGGTGTTGCGGGTCCACGCGACCGTCCACGCGTCATCGGAGCCGGCGTACAACGTGTCCTGGCCCCCGCGCGCCGCCCACTCCCACTCGACCTCGGTCGGGAGGCGGTAGGGGACCCCTTCGAGCTCGGACACCAACGCCGCGAAGCCGACCGCGTCGTTCCACGACACGCTCTCGACCGGGCAATCCAAGCACCGCATGAACAGCGACGGGTTGTGGCCCATTACCGTGACCCACTGCCGCTGGGTGACCTCGTGCTGCATCATCCAGAAGCCTTGCACCTCCTGATGGTGTTGGGCCTCGTCGCTGTCGTGCCCGAGCGTGCCCGGCGCGGAACCCATCACGAAGGCCCCGTCGGGGACCCACACCATGGTCCCGACCGCGACGCTCTCGATCGTGTCGCCGACGACCGGCGTTCCCCACCCCGTGTCTTGCGCGAACCCAGTCCCCGCGAGGACCACCAGCGCGGCGATCGACATGGAACACCTCCCAGAGTGGCCTTGGATCGCCCGATCACATCCAAGCCGCTCGATGGGAGGGACGCCGGAAGCGCGCGCCGCCGGACAGCGCGCCGTCAGCTCAATCGCGCCAGAACACCAGCCACGAGTTCATGTAGATGTTCCCGCCGCCATGCAGCGGCGTATACGGGGGTTCACCCTCGAACAGCCCGCGGTAGGCGATGGTGTTCTTGGCGCCCGGCGTGACCTCGGCGGTGATGTCGAACCGCACCGGCTCGACCACCCACCCGGGGCACCAGCCGCCGCGCCCGTACCACCACGTCCCGTACTGGTTGGGCACGACGCCGCTCGAGACCGCGCCTTCGCAGCCGCGCGCGTCGTACACGGCGGGGTTCTCGTGCAGGTGCGGCGTGCCGCCGTTGACCGTGAACTCGTGCTGGTGGTTGCAGAACTCCGCGCAATTGGCGGCGTCGGCGCCGAACCCGTGCCCCGTGATGTCGGCGACGAGCTCGACCCGGGTCACGTCCGCCGGGATGTCGACCTCGATCGGCAGGTGCGCGTCGTTGTACGTGGCGTCGAAGTTGCCGCCGCCCCACAAGTACACCGCTTCGGCCGGGTGATCCGTCGCGCCGTTGTCTCGCATGCGCAGGCGCATCGTGGACGTGTAGACGTTGGCGTTGTTGATCGCGAACCGCCGCGTGCCGCCGTCAGCGAACAGCGCCATCATCGGCGTGACGTCCCACGCCCACTTGCTGTACCGACCGTACGGCGTGATCCAGCGGGCGACGATCGTGGAGCACACGTCGGGGTCCTCGACGTCGCACAGGTAGAGTTCGGCGTTGTAGTCCCACTCGCCGCACGTCCAGTTGTTTGGGTAGTCCGCCGGGTCTTCCTTGCAGAACGACTCCAGCTCGATCTCGAGCGTGTCGAACGTGGCCATCGTCGCGGCGTCGGGCAGCTCCACGTCGAACGTCTGCCACCCGAACTCGACGCCATCCACTACAGTGACCTCGGTCACGTCGGTCTCGGCGTCGAGCCGGTGATCCCGCTCCCACTCGTAGTTGTAGTACTCGGCGTCGTACCCCAACATGTTGATGTCGGGTCCGAACGTGTTCAGCTCGTACAGGCCCCCGACGTCGCGCCAGCGCTGATAGCGGTCGATCGCGACGCTGAACCCAGAGTAGTACGCCTGCTTCTCGGCCAGGATGTTGCTCATGGTCGGTACGCCTTCGGTCACGTAGTGGAACCGGGCCTCGACCTTCGCGCGATCGTCGTCCGACAAGGTGTTCAGCCAGGTGTCGACGTACCCCTCGACGAACTCGATGTCCTCGGCGACCGCGGCGGGGTCCGACTCGTAGCTCACCACGAAGACGTGGGCGTTCTCGGGGAGGTTGTCGAACATCGTGGTGCTCATCGAGAACCACATGTCGAACGGGTACGTGTCGTTCCAAAAGAACGTGAACAGGTAGCTGTCGCACCCGTTCCACTGCTCGGAGAACACCCAGTCGCCATCGGTGGTCGGCAACGTGAAGTCCGCGACGACGTCCCACGCTGCGATGCCGGACCCGGACGGGTCGAACGGGGCGAGCGGGTAGGCGGCGTCGGCGCACGCGTCGGGCAGCGTGTCGGTGTCGGTGTCGGTGTCGGTGTCCGTATCGGTGTCGGTGTCGGTGTCGGTGTCGGTGTCGGTGTCCGTATCGGTGTCCGTATCGGTATCGGTGTCCGTGTCCGCGGGCGCGCTCGTCTCGACCTTGGGGTCGCACGCCCACAGGAGGGCGAGAATCGGGGTTACGAAGCGAACATCGCGCATACGGTGCCTCCCCAAGGGGCGTAGCTCGCCCCGGCGTGGGCGCAGTGTACCACCGAAGCGCGGGCTCATAGCCCGCCGGAACCGCGGGCTCTTGGCCCGCCCGGGTCGCGGTGGCGCGAGAAGACGGCGCGCGGGCTTTTATCCGGCCGGACCGCTGGCTTTTAGCCCGCCCGGGTCGCGGTGCCGCTCCGAAGAGCTAGCCCTTGAACAAGCGGTCAGCAGTCAGCGGTCAGCGGTCAGCCCGGTCAAAGCCATGCATCGCTCAGCGGCAGCCGACCGGGTTGTTCGCGTTCAGGTGAAGGTCGGTTGGGTCACCATCGCGCCATTGTCAAGCTG
>CAIUDO010000449.1 GCA_903897935.1 uncultured Pseudomonadota bacterium | reverse complement strand
GGCGCGATTCATCGCGCCCGCGCACCCGCGAGATCCGCCACGGTGGGTCTGGGGGCCGCGGTGGTCCGGCCTTCGCAGGTAGGGGCGCGATTCATCGCGCCCGCGCACCCGCGATATCCGCCACGGTGGCCCGGGCTTTCCGCGCGTGGGGTCGCGTGGTCTGGGGGCCGCGGTGGTCCGGCCTTCGCTCGTAGGGGCGCGATTCACCGCGCCCGCGCACCCGCGAGATCTGGTCCGGCCTTCGCTCGTAGGGGCGCGATTCATCGCGCCCGCGCACCCGCGAGGTCCGCCACGGTGGTTTTGGCCCTGCGCACGGCGGTCGCGTGGTCTGGGGTGGCTGCGAGGGCGGCCCAACGCCCCGCGGCCAGCCTCACGACGCACCGCCTTCGGGCTGCGGGGACGCCTGGGAGTTCAACGTGTCGCTGAAGGGCTGGGCGGTCCACCAGCTCGAGCTCTTCGCGATCCGCCGGGGCGCCTGGTACGACCTCCGCGGAGACGGCACCCTCACCCCAGCGATGGTCTGGGCCCCCAACCCCGAGCTGGCGGGCGACCCGAGGCCGATCACGGACCCGTCGCGCCTCGCTGGTCCCCCCCTCGACCTCATCCTCGCCGCTGCCCGGGAGCACGCGGTCGCGCAGACCCTCGGCGGCGTCGCCGTGCTCGAAGACCAGCTCGTCATCGTGCTGCGAGGCCGCCCGCTACCCTGATCAGAGCCGCGCCAACGCCCACCGCGTCTTGCCGCCCGCGTCGCCCCCGAGCGGCGCCAGGCCGATCGCCGCGAGCGCCGCCACGAACTCCTCCCACGGAGCGTCGCCGTCGGCCTTCTGTGACACCTCGACCAGGCGCTCGCCGCCGATCGTCCACCGCTCGACCGACAGCTCCCCCACCTTCCACGACTCGGCCGCGATCGGGCCGAGCGGTCGCAGGTCCGACCACGGCACCGGCCCCGCCAGCGACGCAAACACCCGCTGCAACAGCGAGAAGCGCGGCTCGGGGCGGGCGTCGTCGTCCCCGTCCAGGTCCTCAGTGAGCGACCACGCCGGCACGGAACGCGGACCGTCCGGGCCGAGCGCCCGATCACGCTCTGCCTTGAACGTGAACAACTCGCCCTCTTCGGCCTCCAGCGCGACCTCCAGACCGTCCGGAAAGACGCCACCGCGGCGCTTCACCGTGCGGTCTGCCTTGTCGCCCTGCCGCACCCGCAAGATCACCCCACGTTCTTGCAGGTCCCGGCCGTCCGTGTCGAAGAACCACACGGTCCGCTTCTTCGGCGCATCGAGTCCATCTTCCAGCTTCGCCCAAGCTCCCGGCGCCACCAGCACCTTGTCTTCCACCTTCACGCTGCCTCCGAGCGCGCTTGAAACTTGGACGCGCGCGCACCCTTGGTAACTCCCCACCGAGGTAGTCATGTTCCAACGACGCGCACCGACCCCGGCGCTCCAAACCCTGACGACGGACGACGCCGCGGCGCAAGACGGCGGGGTCAGCAACCAGCAAGCCATCGATGGCCTGCAGACCATCAGCGTCGACCCCGGCTTCTTGTCGTCGCTCGACCTCGACGGCGACCCGCCACAGATCTACCTCCGCTACACGACCACCGCGCCGACCGCGGGCGTCGTCGCCGATCTGCGCAACGCCGACCCCGTCGGGCCAGACGCCGAGTGGGTCCTGCTCGACGCCGGCCTCCCGCTGTGGCTCGACCTCGGCTCGTTGTCGGCGACCGACCGCGCGCAGGTCGTCTCCTGGCTCGACGCGGCGGGGGGTTCGGTGCACCTCGACGGGCGCACCCTCGTGATCGGCGACGGCTCCGCAGACCTGACGTTCAGCGCCGACACCGAAGCGCCCCAGACGGTGCTCGACGCCGCCAACGCGCGTCAAGACCAAGACGCCGCCGTCTGGTCGTTCCTCAACGGTGGCTCCAGCGCGCTCGAAGCGGGCGACGCCGACCGCACCGGGTGGAAGCGCGGACAGACCAAGCCGGGCGCCTGGTACAACGGCTACACCGTGAGGGACGGGCAGGTCGACGCCTATCGCTCCCCGTACGACACGCGGACCGGCGAGCCCCCCGCCCTCGACCTCGACGGCCTCAAGGC
Organism: uncultured Pseudomonadota bacterium; assembly: GCA_903897935.1. Classification (GTDB taxonomy): domain Bacteria; phylum Myxococcota_A; class UBA796; order UBA796; genus CAIUDO01. Next base: position 5,191 of record CAIUDO010000449.1, on the reverse strand, counting down.
CCTCATCATGCGCACGATGGACGTCGGCGGCGTGCGCGACGCGCTCGGCGACGACCACGACACCTTCGTCGAGGCCCTGCGCCAGCGCTTCGGCGCCGGCCACCCCGTCGGCGCGCAGGGGTTCGTCGCGCTGTGCGACGAGCTGTGGTCGTACCTGCAGACCGGCGCCGGTCCGGACGGCGAGGTCGACATCGGCCGCCTCCAGGCCGTCGTGCGCGCGCTGAGCCCTGACACCGAGGCGACCGCGGAGACCAACACCCCGTTCACCGGGGAGGCGTTCACGCTCGACGGCAGCGACGTGTCGCTCAACCGCGGCGACGGCGTGTTCGGGCGCGCCACCATGATGTCGCTGATGCACCTGTTCGGATCGTTCGTGCGCACGGTACACGAGCCCAACGTGCTCGGGCTGGTGCCCGCCGCGGTCTTCGACGACAGCGACGTCTTCGTGCGCGACCGCAGCGGCAGCATGGTCGGGAACGTCGGCAGCACCACCGGCAAGTGGCCGCTGGTCCGCGCGGCCGTCGACCAGAGTCAGGGGTGGGGGCCCGGCCGGGGCATCGAGACGCGCACGGTCGCCACGTTCGACCAAAACGACACCAAGGTCGGCGCGATCACCCTCACCGACATGCAGGACGCCCTCGCGCGTGCGTACGCCATCCTCTACCCCGACGACACCCGAGACGATCGGCAGGCGTTCGCCGAGCTGTTCGACCTGGATCGGCGCGACATCTTCACACGCAGCGGCCTCGACACGAGCGCCCTCACCACGCTGCTCGGCGATGGCGCGGGGGCCGGGTTCGGCGCGGTCGGGGAGAGCCCCCTCAAGGCGATGCTGCTCGTCCTGACCCACCCCGAGGCGCTACCGGTCGGCAGCCCGCTGCGCACCCGGCTCGAGCTCGGCTCCGGCGACCCGTCGCCCGATCCGGTGCGCCTCAACGGGGTCGCCGACGAGCCCGAGCAGAGCCCGGAGTACCTGCGGCTCGTCACCGCGCTCGCCGAGGCGCTCGGCGTCGACGCGCGCATCGTGTTCGTGCCCACACGCAGAGCGGCTTACTCCGTCGACCCGGTCGGCAACCTGCTCTTCGTCGACCTCGAGGACATCGTGGTCAACGACGACAACACAGCGACGGTGACCTACACGCAAGGGGGCTCCGAGCGCACCGACACGGTCCCGATCACCGGCGCTGGGGCTGCAGGCTCGCCAGGCCGATACCAAGGAGCGAAGCTCGACCTCGGGACCCTACAACGGGTCGACGGCCTCTCCGAGTGACGATCCCGGCCGGTGGCACCCCGCGCACGCCTCGAGCACCGAGCGGGCGCGAGCCTCGGGGTCACGCGACGACGCCCACGCGGCCGCGAGCGGATCCCGCCAGGTCCCCTCTGGGATCACGGCGGCCGGCCGCTCGCTTCGAAACACCACTGCGTAGACCGCGGCGTCCACCAGCCCGTCGTGGGTCGGGGCGGGCGCTGGAGGGGATCCCCCGTGGCAACCGCGGCATGCCCGCGCGACGCCGAGCAGCGCGTCGACGCGCTCTTCGTCGTCGGCCACCAGCAAGAAGCCGGCCGCCGCGCCCACCGCCGCCGCTTCGTCGCCAGGCACCGCGCCGCCGCGCAGCCCGCGCGCCGCCGTTCGGGCACCGTCGACGTCCCCAAGCGCGACCGCACGCGTCGCGAGCGGGAACGACGAGAAGTGGTCGGCCGGCGGGGCCTCGACCGCGGGCGGCCCGCACGCCACCGCCACGGTCATCAGCGCCCATCGCCCGAGCCCACCCCACATTCCGCCCCCCCTTAGGCACCTCCCGATGCCCGACGGTTCATAGCGCCGACCCGAGGAACAAGTAGCCCGCCCCGGTGTACGCGCCGTGCCCCGAGTAGCCCACCGCGCCGGCCCAGAGGTCATCGAGGCCATCCCCATCAACGTCCGCTGTGGTCACCGAATGTCCCAGCGCGTAGTTCGTAGATGTCCGGAAGTCTTCGCCAGACGAGGCCATCATCACCGCCCCTGCCAGCGGCCCACGCACGACATTGACCCCGGCCCAGTCGTTGACTTCGCCACTGAAGTCATCGTAGCCCACCACGACATCCGTGAACCCATCGCCGTCGAAGTCGCCGCCAGTCACCTGGTCGTTGTTGATCCAAGCGTCACTGGCAAGGACCGCGTCCGCGTCTTCGAGCTGGGAGGTCCCGGCCGGCGCCGGCCCGTTCACCACGTACGCGTATGGGTGCTGGTACGAAGCGATGACCAGGTCGCTGACCCCGTCCCCGTCCTGGTCCGCGAGCACGTCTACATCGGAACCTGCGTAGTCCGAGTACCACGGCCCGACGAGCAGGCTGTCGGCGTCCGACAGCGACATGTCCGACCCGATCGGGCCCTCCACGACGTACACCGCGCCTACGGACGCGTAGTACGTGGACAAGCGGTCGGCGCCTATCGCTACGTCCAACACTCCGTCCCCGGTGAGGTCGCCCACCACCAGGTCGGCCCCCGCGTCGGCGCCCCGGTGCTCCGACAACAGGGACCAGCTGCCCTCCTCCGGCTCCAGCACCCCGGACAGCCCGCCCCTCACGACGAGCACCGCACCTCCTGGGCCGGCGAACGGCGCGCCGACGATTAGCTCCGTCTGCCCGTCGAGGTCCACGTCGCCGCAGTCGAGCCCATAGCCCAACCCCGAAGAGGTTCCCGACTGACCGACCAGGATCGCGTCGGCGTCGGTGTCCAGCAGGTAGCTCCCCGACGGGCTGTACACCACGTACACGACCCCGTGACGCGACGTAGGATCCACGTACCCCTGCACGGCGCCGAACGCGACGTCCAGCAGCCCGTCGTCGTTCAGGTCGCACCCCAGCGATGACTCGAGGTCGATCTTCGCCGGCGAGACCTCGAACGACGCGAGCGTGGTCGCCGCGCTCAGCGGCTGCTCCCCGAACCCGTACCCGCTCGTGATCCACGCGCTCGCATACGGAGGACTGTCCACGATAAGGGACCCGATGACGAGATCGGGGGCGCCGTCGAGGTTGAAGTCACCCGGCGCGTCCACCGAGTAGCCCGCAAACTGGTTCTCCGTCTCCGGGTACCACACCGCGTGCGCCACCGTGTCCGCCCACCTCCACGTGCACGTGCCCTCGGGGTCCATCACCCCGTCGCAGTCGTCGTCCACGTAGTTGCACGACTCCGGCCCCCGGGTATACTTCAGCATCCCCGTCGTCGCAGTCGGCGCCGCTCTCCGCTTGCCCGGGCGCCTTGTCGCACCCCACCACTGGCTCCCCAGCACCGTGCCCGTCGCCGTCACCGTCACCGTACCACAACCCGCCCGTGCTCGCGTCCCACGAGGCGTCCGCTACGTCGCGCAGCCCGTCGCAGTCGTCGTCGACGCCGTTGCACACCTCAGAAGCCGCCGGGTGCACCCATAGGTCGCCGTCATCGCAGTCCGTCGACCACGCCGCTGCACCGCAACCGGCGGGCCGCACCCCTCACCCGCCGCGGTACCGGCGTAGCCGTCGCCGTCTTCGTCGGTATACCAGCGAAGCACCGGCAGGCCCTCGTCCACCCACGCGTCGCAGTCCTGGTCGGCGCCGTCGCACACCTCCGTTGCCCCAGGATACACGCCGGGATCCGCGTCGTCGCAGTCCTCCTCCGCTCCGACCCCGTCCCCGTCCCAGTCTTCGAGCGCGGTGTCCACCGCCGCGGGCTCGGGCCCTGGCTTGTCGACACATCCGACCGCAAGCGTGGCCACCAGCACGAGCCGCACCCGGATCATGGGAACACCCCCGGCTCGTGCAGCGCACCCGGCAGGACACCCGCGATCGTGAAGTCCGCGCCCTCACTCGGCGTGGGCGCATTGGGAGGATCGGGCCACACCCCCTCGGGCGGCAACGGCGCTCCGGACACCGACGCGTACCACATGCTGCAGTCCGCCTGCGTGCCGCCGAACGTTCCGTACAGGGCTCCCGACGGGTCTTCGAACTGCTCGATCCAGCTCGTGAGGTCTTCGTAGATCGGGGCGGCGGCGTCCGAGAAGTCCACCAGGTACACCCGATTGAAGAAGCTCGGCCGCACGAAGCCGGCACCTTCGTCCTCACACGCCACCGACACCACCATCACCGTGGCGCCCAGCCCCGCAGACTCACGCGCGTCGGCCGGCGCGCCGCAGAACCGTGCGTATTTGTGCAGGTAGTGTACGCAGTCCGCCGCCGACGCGCTCGCGGGCGATGGCAACGAGGCCACGTCCGGGTGGTCGTAGATCGGGAGCGGCGCGTTGGTGTCGCCGCCGTCCAGCCGCACGGGCGTGTACTGCACGCCGTCGAATACGAACCCGAACGTGCGCGCGAGCTCCTGGCCGGTGGCGAAGGTCTGGCCTTCTTGCTCGAAGAACAGCAGCGTTGTGCCATCCGGCGACCAGTCGGCGTGCGCCGCGCCGTGAGGTTGGTCGATCTCCGCCCGGTGCTGCGGGCCCCGCACGAACCCGACCTGCCACCACGACGTGCCAAGCTGCCACGGACTGGAATACAGCTTCCCATATGCCTCGACCACATCCATCACGACGCCGATCGCAGGGAACTCCACGATGCCCGTGTTCTGCGTGACCCGCTTCTCCGCCTCGAAGAACGGGCACGATCGGAGCCCGAGCGTTTCCATCGTGTCAGAACCGTACGGGTCTTGCCACACCGTCTGGATCCCCATCAGCTCGGGGCGCACCGGGTTGGTCGCCGGCCAGCCGAACGAGCAGTACCCGGCATCAGGATCCGGGTCACCGGGCAGGAACCACTGCCGCGCTCCGGAGAACGACAACGGCCGACCCAGAGTGCCCAGGCCCAGCACCTCGCCGGACCACAGCGCCTGGTACCGCGGGTCGGACGGCACCGGCACGTAGTCGCGGTTGTACCAGATGGTGTCGCCATCGCCCCACGCGGAGGCGTGCCCGAGCGGAGCGACCGTGGTCCACGGCCGCTCGAGGCCCGACACGAGATCGACGATCCCCAGCCGCGCGTTCTGGGTGAACGCCGGCTTCGCCGGATCGACGTGGCTGAACGCCACCACCGGTCGGGTGTGGTGCACGTCGGGCTTCGCGACATCCGGACGCGCCACCGGGTCGGCCACGAGCCGCCGGATGAAGGCGCCCAACGACGCCGGCGGTGTGCCCGCCGGGATCGGCCAGTCGAGCTCGTAGAGGTTGCACGCGGACGGGTCGAG
>CAIUDO010000448.1 GCA_903897935.1 uncultured Pseudomonadota bacterium | reverse complement strand
GGACGACGACGACGGTGACGGGTTCAGCGAGGCGGACGGCGACTGCGACGACACCGCCGCGTCGACGAACCCAGGCGCCGGCGAGGTGCTCGGCAACGGCGTCGACGACGACTGCGACGGCCTCGTCGACGAGGGCACCCCGAGCTCCGACGACGACAACGACGGGTTCTCCGAGGCGCAGGGCGACTGCGACGACACGAACGCCGGCGTCTACCCGGGCGCGCCCGAGCTCGAGAACGGCCTCGACGACGACTGCAACGGCGACGCCGACGAGGGGCTCGTCGACCTCGACGAAGACGGGTTCACCGTGGACGACGGCGACTGCGACGATCAGGACGGGTGGGTGTACCCGGGCGCCGACGAGCTGTGCGACCGGGCGGACAACGACTGTGACGGCACCGCCGACGAAGGCTGCGACGACGAAGAGGTCGTCCCGGTCGACACCGGCGACACCGGCCTGGCCGACACCAAGGGCTGCGCCGGGTGCGCAGCCCAGGGCGACGGCGGCGGCGCGATCGCGGGGATCGCGGCGCTGGTGATGTTGGTGGCGCGTCGTCGCGGCGCGCGCCGGGCGGCCTGATGCGTGTGACGGTGGTGGGCGCCGGCGTCGTCGGGCTCGTCACCGCCTACGTGCTCGCCGAGGACGGCCACACGGTGCGGATCGTCGCCCGTGCCCCCTGGCAGGACACCGTCAGCGCCGTCGCGGGCGGCTTGTGGTACCCGCATGGCGACGAGCCGACGCCGCGCGTGCGGGGGTGGAGCGTGCGCACCTACGCGTGGCTGCGCGACCTGTCGCGGGACGAGCGCGCCGGCGTGACGATGGAGCGCGTCCGGGAGTGGCACCGCAGCCCGGTCGGCCACCCGTGGTGGGCCGACGACGTGCCCGGCCTGACGATGCTGCCGCCCACCGGCCCGTGGGTCGAAGGCTTCGAGATCTCGGCGCCCGTCACGCGGCCAGAGGTGTTCTTGCCGTGGCTGGAAGAGCGGATCAGCCGGCTGGGGGTCGCGCGGGAGGTCGCGACGCTGACGCGGCTGGGCGACGTCGACGACGCCGATGTCGTCGTCACGTGCGTCGGTCTGGGCGCGACCGCGTTGTGCGGAGACACCACGATGGTGCCGATGCGCGGCCAGATCGTGGTCGCCCACGCGCCGCGCGTCGAGCGCGGGCTGCTCGACCCGTCGAACCCGGCAGGATCAACCTACATCATCCGCCGCGGCGGCGACCTCATGCTCGGCGGGACGATGGAGCCCAACGACCTGCGCACCGCGCCCGACTCGGCGACCACCGAGCGCATCCTCAGCGCCACCGCCGCGGTCGAGCCGGCGCTGCGCGGGGTGTCGCCGAGCGCGGTCCGGGTCGGCCACCGCCCGTTCCGCCCGTCGGTGCGCGTCGAGCGCGACCCGCGCGCTCGGCGCCCGGTGGTGATCCACCACTACGGGCACGGGATGTCCGGCTACACGCTGTCGTACGGCTCGTCGCTCGCCGTGCGCGCGCTGGTGCGCGAGGCCGCCCGGGCATGACCCGACCGGCGACCCAGCACGACCCCGGCGGCGCCGATGGCGAGCCACCACGCCCCGCCCCCGACCACGCCGCACGCGCGCCCACCCTCGTCGGCGGCCCACTCCGCGGCCGACAAGCCGTGCTTGACCTCGGCCCACTCGAGGCGGCCGAGCCCCTCCTCGCCCCCACCGGTGTCCGAGCCGGTGTCGCCCGTGACGGGCTCGATGACCCCGGTGTCCCCCGTGTCGGTCGTCACCGCCGACGCGTTCGTCAGGCACACCCACAGCAGCAGCGCCCCCATCTGTCGCCTCCCCGGTTGAAGTAACCGGTCGATCGGATTACGGGCGGCGGTCCGAACGGGGCCCCCCAAGAACGGAGCGGCCCCAATCCAGGAGAGACGTCCCATGTCGAAGACCGCGACCGTCGCGAGCCAGGTGCGCATCGCGGCCCGCACCGAGGCCGAGTTCTACACTACCGTCCAGGAAGTGCTGGACGACAACGATCCGGATCGCATCGTCGAGTTCTTCGATCGCATGAACATCCCGCGCTCCATCCCGTGCGAAAACGTCGCGGGCCCGCTCGAGCCGTTCAAGGTCAACCCGTCGCACCTGCACGACTTCGAGACCGAGCGCCGCATCTCCGACGGCGTCCAGAAGTTCATGGACCGCCACGAGCGTAAGTTGAAGTGGCACGCCACCCACCCCAGCCTCGAGGGCGGGTCGAACGTGGCGCTGCTCGTGCGTACGTCGCTCGCGATCACCGAGATGCGCCTGCAGCGGCTCGACCTCCTGCTCCGCAGCAAGGACGACCTCACCGCCGTCGAGTGGTCGATCGCGCGGGAGCTGATGCGGCACGGGTTCTTGTCGATCCGCAACCACATCAACGTGCTGGCTGGCGCCTGGGTCGACGCGGTGATCACCGCGGTCCCGCGCGACACGCTGATCGAGCAGCTCGGCAGCTTCTACGAGGTCGTCGATCGGTGGATCCGCCGCCTCGACGAGATGCGCGACCGCCTCGAAGAGCGCCGCATGATGCTCACCGTCGTCCCGGCCGGTCACCCGCCGGTGCGGCCGCCCAACTACTTCGGCGGGGACGTGCTCGGGCGCGGCCCGTGGAAGCAGTACTGGGACAACCTCGAGAACCGCGCCCACCACTTCCGCGAAGCCCTCGGCTGACGCACGCTCGGAGGTCCGCTCGTGGAGCCTGCCGGCCTTCGCCTGCGGATCACCGAGGTGTACGCATCCATTCAAGGCGAGTCCACGCACGCTGGCAAACCGTGCGTGTTCGTTCGCCTGACGGGGTGCAACCTCCGCTGCACGTGGTGCGACTCGGTGTTCACGTTCACGGGCGGCGCGTGGCGGTCGTTGGACGACGTCGTCGCCGAAGCCCACGCGATGGGCATCCCGACGATCGAGGTCACCGGCGGGGAGCCGCTGCTCCAGCCGACCGCGATCCCGCTGATGGAGCGGCTGCTCGCCTTGGGCCACGAGGTGCTGCTCGAGACGTCGGGCAGCTTGTCGATCGCCGACGTGCCGCCCGCCGTGCACGTCATCCTCGACTTCAAGCCTCCGGCGTCCGGCGAGGTCGCGGCGAACCTGTGGGCCAACGTCGCCCTGCTGCGGCCGCACCACGAGGTCAAGATCGTGATCGCGTCCGAGGCCGACTACGCGTGGGCCCGCGCCATCGTCGAGGAGCACGGCCTGGCAACGCGGTGCGTCGTGTTGTTCTCACCTGCGTGGGGGCTCGTGTCGCCAGCGGAGCTGTCGCGGTGGATCCTGCGCGACCGCCTGCCGGTGCGGCTTGGGGTGCAGCTCCACAAAGTGGTCTGGGACCCGGACGCGCGCGGGGTCTGACCCGCAGATCGTGGTATCGTGGCCGCCAACAGACGAGGTGTGTTGATGTGGTCTCGCGCGGTCCTGCTGGTCGCCGTCCTCACCGTGGCGGCTTGCGACAACTTCTCCGCGGTGCAAGAGGCGGACACGATCGAGGCGTATGAAGCGTACCTCGCCGAGAATCCGACTACGCGCTGGAAGCTGCAGGCCGAGGGGCGCCTCGAAGACCTGTACCTGATCAAGGCGAAGCAAGACAAGTCGCTCGACGGCTACGACGCCTACATCAAGCGGTTCCCCCAAGGGAAGCTGATGGAGCGCGCCATGGCCGAGCGGCAGGAGTTCTTGTTCCAGTGGGCCCAGGCCGAGAACACGGAAGAGGCGTGGAAGAAGTTCCTCGAGCAGTACCCGCGCTGCGAGAAGAAGCAGCGCGAGCAGGCCGAGAAGGCCATCAAGATGGCGCAGAACCTCGGCTCGCTGACGATCGGCGCGGTGGTCCAGGAGCGCGTCAACCTCGCAGAGGACCCGAACGGCCCGCTCAACGGGTTCTCCTTCGACGTCGACGTCACCAACAACGGCACGCGCGACATCTCGTACATGGCGATGGCGATCTCGTTCCTCGGCGACGACGACGTCGTGCTGCACCGCAAGGAGTGGCCGGTGGTGTCGCGGTACTGGTCGATCCCGATCGAGGAGGAGAAGAAGCAGCCGATCAAGGCGGGGCAGACCGTCACCTGGAACTGGACCGACGGGAACATGCCCGACGGCTGGAACGGTCAGGTGCGCGTGGTGCCGACGGCGATCCGGTTCCTCGACGAAGAGCCGCCGGAGAAGAAGAAGTAGGTGCGCCACGCAGCCCTGCTCCTCGTCGCCACCGCTTGCCAGCCGATCCCGGACCAAGACGGGGCGCTCGCGGCGTGGTGCGATGAAGAGCCGCCGGCGGAGGGCGACCTCGTGGTCGCCCCGCTGTGCGACGACGCCGAGCTCAGCGCGGGCGAAGGCAAGAGCGACGACTGGATCGTCGCGAACGCGTGGGTGCGGGTGGTCGTGCGCAACCCGCTCGCGTCCCTGACCCTCGCCGGGGCCGGCGGTGGCACCATCATCGACGCGGCGCCGTGGGGATGGCAAGACCGCCTGCACGAGCTGGCGCCCCTCGTCGGTGGCGGGTGGCTCGACGTCGACACGTTC
>CAIUDO010000447.1 GCA_903897935.1 uncultured Pseudomonadota bacterium | reverse complement strand
GGCGGCGCGCACCGTTCGCGTCGACACCGCGCCGCCCGCGGCCGTGACGGTGGCGCGGAGCGGGCGGTCCAACGTCCACCACGGCGCGATCGGCGCCACGTCCAGCACCACCGAGTCGCCGACCCACCTCGCGATCACGTGCCCGACCGCGTGCCCGAGCTGCCCGTTGACGTCGATTACGTACGAAACCCGCACCTCCCCGAGGAACGGCCGCCGAACGTCGGGCAGCGGGGGCGAGAACGCGACGTGAACCGTAGGCGCCGCCCTGCCCCACTGGGTGACCTCCGCCGACTCGAGCTCGAGCGCGTCGCCGTCGGGGCGGAACCGGTAGCGCAGCGTGCGCACCGGGTCGGCTTGCTCGAGCACCACCGCGCCGTCGGGGGCGATCGACTGCGTCCAGGCGGTGTCGATCCAGGCCCCCGACCACGCCTTGTACCGAACGGTCACGCCTCCGTCCGACGCCGCCTGCGACGTCTCACCGACCGCGAGCCCACCTTGAACCTGGATCAGCGCCATCCGAAACGGCACGAGGCCGAGGATGCGGTCGGTGCGGTACGCCTGACCACCGATCGTGACGTCGGTCGACGACGCGAACGTGCGGTGGGAGACATCGAGCACCGCCAGCACCGCGTCACGCGAGTGGCCCATCGTCGACCCGTTGCGCTTGGATTGGGCGGTCACCGGCGGCTTGCCTCGGTACACGACCTGCGCCGGCTCGCCGTCGACGGTCTGCCAGGCGACCGTGAGGTCGAGCCGATCCGCCGTCGACCGGTCGTCGACCCGAACCGGGTACGACATGCGCCGAACCGGGACCTCCGGGAGCCAGGACTCGATGTCGGGCAGGTCGGCGACGATCGACTGCTCGAGCGTGCCGACGCGGGCGTCCTTGGCGAGCCAGAGCGGGCCGTCGGGCGTGGTCAGGCGGGCGAGCTCGTGCATGTCCCACGACGGGTGCTTGCTCACGACGACGAGGTCGAGATCGTAGGCGAGCCCCCACACCTGCAGGGGCACCACCGGGAACGGCACGACCGGCGGGCCCTCGTACATCGCGCCGGACGGGGACCGCGACGGCCACGACAACGAGCGCTCCCACGTGGAGATGGCCGGTCCTTCCGGCAGGTACTTCTTCAACGCGCACCCCGAGAGCACCACGAGGGCGGTCGCCCACATGTCGGATCCTGCCGCGACGGCCCCGCGACGATAACCTGACGGCGGAGGCGCCATGCTGCGCATCGGGCCGCTGGAGCTGAGCTCGAGGTTGTTGGTCGGCACGGGAAAGTACCCGTCGTTCGAGGTCATGCGCGCGTGCCACGAGGCGAGCGGCACCGAGCTCGTCACGGTCGCGATCCGGCGCGTGGACCTCGATCACACCGACGCGCCCGGGGTACTCGACTACATCGACCGCGCCCGCATCCACCTGCTGCCGAACACCGCCGGCTGCTACACACCCGAAGACGCCGTCACGACCGCGTGGCTCGCGCGCGAGGCGTTCGGGACCAACCTGCTCAAGCTGGAGGTCATCGGCGACGAGCGCACGCTGTACCCGGACGGCGAGGGCACGCTGGAAGCCGCGCGTGAGCTGTGCCGCGAGGGGTTCGTGGTGCTGCCGTATTGTACGGACGATCCGGTGCTGTGCCGCCGCCTCGAAGAGGTCGGGTGCGCGGCGGTGATGCCGCTCGCGGCCCCGATCGGGACCGGCCTCGGGATCTGCAACCCGCACACCCTGCGGATGATCGTCGCACAAGCCGGCGTCCCGGTGATCGTGGACGCCGGGATCGGCACCGCGTCCGACGCCGCGCTCGCGCTCGAGCTCGGCGCCGACGCCGTCTTGTTGAACACGGCGATCTCCGCCGCCAAAGAGCCGGTGCTCATGGCTGCGGCGATGAAGCACGCCGTGATCGCCGGGCGCCTCGCGTTCGAAGCCGGGCGCATGCCCCGCCGCTCGCTCGCGCACGCGTCGTCGCCGGAGGAGGGGCTGTTCTTCCACCACGACTGATGGCGATCAGCCCCGGTGACGGCGTCGCCCGCGGCTGGCTGGAGGCCCTCGCGGGCGCCGGCGTGCCGGGGGTCGTCCTGCGAGAGCCGGGCATGGTCGCCGACGAAGCGCGAGGGCTCGTCGATCGGGCGCGCGCGCTCGGGCTGTTCGTGGTCGCGCACACGAAGACGCCCGACGCCCACCTGCTCGGCGCCGACGCCCTCCACCTGCCCGACGACCCGCACCAGGCGACCGCGGTCGCGCACGGTCGGTCTTGCCACGACGCGAACGGGCTGCAGCGCGCGTGGGCCGACGGCGCCGGGTACGCGTTCTTGTCGCCGGTCTGGGCGCCGACCAGCAAACGGGCCGTGAGCGCGCCGCTCGGCGTCGACCGCTTCTTGGCGTTGGCGGGGGATCGTCCCGTGTTGGCCCTCGGCGGGATCACCGCCCTGCGCCTGGCCGACCTGCGCCGCCGCGGCGCGTACGGCGGCGCGTTCGTGGCGACGGGCCTCGATCCCACACGATGGCGCGCGTTGGCGGAGGTCGGATGAGCGCCTGGTCCGCGATCTGCGCGCGCCTCGACGCCGCGGGGCTCGGCCCGTTCGGGGTCGCCGACGGCGCGCTGGCGTCGGGCGTGGTGCCCGGCGCCCGGTCGGCGGGGGTGGTCGCGAGCAGCAAGCGGAGCTGGGCGGCGTTCGAAGCCTGGCTGCGCGAAGACCCAGAGCGCTTCGCAGGCAACCCGGACCCGTTCGACGCCTGGGTCGCGGCCTGTGTCGCGGCGGCGGACCCGTCCCCGGAGGGCCGGGTGTGGGTCATCAGCGGGGCGCCGAGCGCGCCTCGCCTGGACCTTCGCCGATTGGCGGTCGAGGCCGGGCTGGGGGCGCCGAGCCGACTGGGCCTGGTGCTGCACCCGACCCTCGGGCCGTGGATCGGCCTGCGGGCGGTGTGCGTGACGACCAAGGTGTGGGATCGCAGCGCGCCCGCCGCGGACGCCCCCTGCGACGGGTGCGCCGCGCCGTGCGCCGACGCGTGCCCGGCGCAGGCCGTCCCCGCGCCCGTGCTCGACTGGCGGGCGTGCGCGG
>CAIUDO010000446.1 GCA_903897935.1 uncultured Pseudomonadota bacterium | reverse complement strand
CGCCGCGCGCGCCCACCCGCCGCTCGCCAGGGCGAGCGCGACGCCCGCGGCCGCGACGCCGCCGACCAGCGCCACCGCGGGCCCGAAGAAGCCCAGCGCCAGGATCAACGGGGCGACCGAGATCAGCGCCGGCCCCGCCAGCGCGACCGCCCACGCCCGAGCGCCGACCGGCTGGCGCCACGCCGCGGCGAGCGGGGGCGCGTACAACGCGAAGCGCAGGGCCGCCGCCGCGCCAGGCGCGGTCAGCACCATCAGGCCGAACGCGAGCGCGGCGGTGCGTCCTGGGCCCAACGCAGCGGCGTCCCGCGCGAGCGCCGACCAGTCGACGACCGCGTCCGCTTGCACCACCCCGAACCCGAGCGCCGTCCAGGCAGGCGCGAGCGCGACCCCGAGGCGCGGCAGGGCGCCCCGGGCGACCCAGCGCGTCAGCGTGAGGAGCCAAATCCGGCGCACGGTTCGATCCCCCGAGGATGAAGCCCCCTACCACGCTCGATCCCGCGCGCCGCGTCGGCTATAGTGACTCCACCGTGAGTCACCATAGGAGGCGTGATGGTGGGTCGACTGCTGGTGCTGCTCGTCGCCGCGAGCGGAGCGGGCTGCAGCGAGTACGGGTTCGGAGCCGACCGCCACGAGCCCGCGCCCCCTGGCGCCACGCCGTCGACGGAAGATCCCGGGATCGACACCGAGACGCCGGGTGAGGACACCGAAGAGACCGGCCCCGTCGGCGAGACCGGGTCGGACGAGACCGAGGTCGACACCGACACCGAGCCCGTCGACGACGCGCCGGCGGCCGGGTGCGCCGACGGTGCGCGGGAAGGCTTCCTCTCGTGGGACGACTACCCCGACATCGCGGCGTGCTCGGGCGCGTGGAGCGTTCCGGGCGTCACCCGGCCCGATCTCACGCCGACGTGCGCTCACGCTGCCGGCGACGACAGCGCGAACCTCGACGGCGACGGGTGCAGCGCGGCCGACCTCTGCATGGCCGGCTGGCACGTGTGCGCGGGCGGCGCCGAGGTCGCGGCCCTCGCGGGGTCGTGCGACGACGCCGTCCCGCCCGGCACTCCGGACAAGTCCCTGCTGTTCGCCGTCGCCCAACACAGCGTCACCAACATCGTGTGCGACGACGCGGCGAGCGAAGCGAACGACGTGTTCGGGTGCGGCAACCTCGGGGTGACGCTGTCGGGCGGCAACGGCTGCGGCCCGCTCAATCGCGCGCTCGCGAGCACCAACCCGGACTCCTGCGGCTACAACGAGGCGGAGCCCGGGCTCGGGCCCTGGGAGTGCGACGGCGGCGCTGACAGCCACCTCACCGAGGGCAGCCTCGTCACCAAGCGCGGGTGCCCGGGCGGCTCGTGCAGCTACGACGGCGCCCCGGTCGGCAGCTCGGACAAAGGCGGGGTGCTGTGCTGTCGCGACTGACGCCGTGACATCGTGTGACCGTCGTTCGGGTCACGTCTCCCTCCGCTGCTGCCTACACGGTCGGCTCCTGGCGGAGCCGAGGAGGGTCCGATGATCGTGAAGCTGGTGTTGGGTGTGGTCGGGGTCGCGAGCGCGGCGGGCGCGCTGGTGGCGGCAGGCGGGTGCTGCGAGGTGCTCGGGTTCTGCTGCGACTGGTTGCCCTGCTGCTGACCGTGCGGAGGGCGCGTGGCGCGGGTCGCCGACGACATCGACGGGTATCTGCGCCGCCTCGCGGACGGCGACCGGTCCGCGTTCGACCCCCTGTACGACCGGCTGTGGCCGATCGTGCGGGCGTGGTGCGCCCGCCGCGTCACGGACCCTGCCCAGGCCGAGGACGCCGCACAGGCCGCGTTGATCAAGGTGTTCGAGCGCGCGTCGTCCTACGATCCCGAGCGTCCGGCGCTGCCGTGGGTGCTGACGATCGCGTCGTGGGAGTGTCGCACCGCGCAGACGAACCAACGCCGGCGCCCGACGGGCGAGCAAGCGCCGGACGAGGCGGATCCTGGGGCAACACCCGAGGATCTCGCCGTCCGGGCGGACCTCGTCGCGGCGCTGCGCGAGGTGATGGGCGAGCTGAGCCCGTCGGACGAAGAGACGCTGTGGGCGGCGGTGCACGGCGCGCACGGTGAGGTCGGGGGGGCGACGTTTCGGAAGCGGCTCGAGCGGGCCCGCGGGCGACTGCGGTCCTTGTGGGGGAGGCGGCATGGGACCTCGTGAACGCGCACGACAGGCGTATGAGCGTGGTCGGTGGGGGTTCGCGGCGGCGCGCGCGGCGCCGGGGCTCGGCTACGCGATGCTGGCGGTCGCGATCGGCTCCGACGTCCCGCTCCGCGTCGTGGGGGCGGGCCTGCTGGTGGTGCTCGTCGCGGCGCTCGTGCACCGCGGGGGCGCCCTCGGACGCGCCGCCCCGGTGGGGCTGTTGGCCGGGTTGGTGCCGTTCGGCGTGCCCGTCCTGGTGCAAGGCAACGTGTGCGGCCTGGTCGCCGGCTCGTGCGCCGCCTG
>CAIUDO010000445.1 GCA_903897935.1 uncultured Pseudomonadota bacterium | reverse complement strand
TCCGTACACATGTCGAGCAGGGCGGCCAGCGTCTCGCCCCCGAGCTCGGAGCCGAGCCCGCGCTCCCGCTGGGCCAGCGCTACGAGCAGCTCACGCGCCTTCTCCAGGTACTCGTCCGACGGACGCGTCTCGAGCCACGACGCGAGCAGCCGCTCGCCCTCGTTCATGTCGTAGTAGTTGTCCTTCGCGATCTTGAGGATCAACGCCCGCTCGGCTGGCTGAACCTTGCCGTCGGCCCACGCCACCTGGATCAGGGGGAGGAGCGCCAGCGCGCGGTACGATCGCCCGTCGATCCCGAGGTACGCGAGGCGCGCAATCAACTCTTGATCCGTATACATCCTGGCTCCTACGCGAGGCTGAATGGCGCGTGCTAACGCCCGTCCGCGACGGTAGCAACGGCGCCCCGCGTGCCTCGGATCGGCCGCGCGGTCCTCCCCCGGATAAACAACGCCACGATGGAGGCTCCGTGCGAGCGATCCTGTTCGACCTCGACGGCACCCTCATCGACAGCTATTTCACGTGGTTCCACCTGACGAACCACGGCTGTTCCGCGATGGGACTGCCCGCTGTCACCGAGCCGGAGTTCCGGAGCCGTTGGGGCCAGAGCGTCGCCGAAGACGCCGCGACGTGGTTCCGCGGGCGGCCGCTCGCCGAGGTGAGCCGCTTCTACGACGCGCACTACATCGAGCACGTCCACCACGTCGAGGTGGACCCCGACGCCCGCGACGTCCTGCGGATCCTGGCCGATCAGAACGTTCCTACCGCGATCGTGACGAACACCCCGCAGCCCCTCGCCGGCATGATCACCGCCCGTCTCGGCCTCGTCGCCCGCACGGTCGTCGGCGAGAACGACGTGCCGCGCGCCAAGCCGGCGCCCCACATGTTGTGGCTCGCGGCGGCGCGCCTCGGGTGTCCGCCGGCGTCGGCGCTGATGGTGGGCGACTCGACCTATGACCAGCGCGCGGCGCAGGCCGCGGGGGTCCCGTTCGTGCAGATCAAGCCGACCACGGCGTTGCCGGGGGCGCGCACCATCACCAGCTTGCGTGAGGTGGTCGCGCTCGCAGCCTCCGCGGCGAGCGCGCCAACATACACGTAACGAACGTATTTATGGGCGAACGTACAGCGTCGTGCGATCGAGCAGGAACCGCCCGTCGGCGAACATCCCGAGCACGAGCTCGGAGGCGCCGCCGGTCGGCTCGGCGTACACCGTGCCCGAGACCGAGATGTCGAAGGGCAGCGCGGTGCCCGCCGGCACCGACGTGTACGACACCGGCGCGATCGTCACGTCCACGCCGGCCGGGTTGTACAGCACCACCAGCGACACCTCGTTGAACACCGCGTCGACGACGGCGGCCTGCACGGCCGACGACGCCGCGGCGGCCGACCCGGAGTACGCGACGCTGAACACCAGCGGATCGTCGCGCATGCCGTCGCCGTCGAGATCGGCGAGCGAACCGGTCGCGAGCGCGAGGTCGACCATCTGCCCCACCGCGATCCCGCTCGTCGCGATGCCCACCAGCATCGCCCCGGCGGCGGTCGCGGCGTCGGTCACGTCCGTCTTGCCGGCGTCAAGCGGGCAGCCACCGGGGCTGCCGTACCCTGCTTCGGGGT
The DNA here is from genome assembly GCA_903897935.1 of uncultured Pseudomonadota bacterium. GTDB lineage: Bacteria > Myxococcota_A > UBA796 > UBA796 > CAIUDO01. Next base: position 8,394 of record CAIUDO010000445.1, on the reverse strand, counting down.
CACGCAGGTAGTTGTCCGTGACGTAGACGATGATCGGCAGGGCGTCGTCTCGGTAGCCCATGCCGCCGACCGTTCCGGGGTCCGTCACCGTCGGGTCGAACGCCTCCGGGCCAGTGCCTCCGAACGGGTCGGCGGCGTCGGCCAAGAACGGGGGGATGTCCGTAGTCGCGTCGTAGACACCGTCACAGTCCATGTCGTACCCGGCCCCCGTCATCGCCTGGTGCAACGCCTCCATGGTCGACTCCGGACCGTCGGCGCCCGAGTGCACCATCAGGCCCGAGAGCGCGTCGCCGACGTCGGTGAGGTCGGACGTGGTCTGCTGGACCATCGAGAAGGCACGATCGATGCCCGGAGATCCGAACGAGCCGAACGGGTAGTCGTCGTACGTGGCGACGCCGATGCGGCTGTCGGGCACCACCTTCGACACGTCGGCGGCGAAGCCCGTGAGCTCCCTGCTCATCGTCGTGAGGACGCCCGACATCGAGCACGTGGTGTCGAGCAGGAGCGTGATGTCGACCTTCTGGAACGAGGCGTCCAGCGTCAGCGTCACCTCGGAGGGCCCGGTGTCGGTGTCGGTGTCGGTGTCGGTGTCGGTGTCCGCGTCCGCGTCCGCGTCCGCGTCGCCGTCCGCGTCCCCATCGGCGTCACCGTCCGCGTCCCCGTCGGCGTCACCGTCCGCATCCCCATCGGCGTCCCCGTCCGCGTCGGCGTCCGAGTCCCCATCCGCGTCGGCGTCGGAGTCGGAGTCGCTATCCGAGTCGGTGTCGGCGTCACCGTCTTCGATCGGGTAGCAGTTGCCGTCCGCCGCCCTGCCGAACCCTTCGGCGCACGGCTCGAGCTCGAAGCAGCCGGCGGACAATAGAGCGAGAACCGTCACATAGCGCATGACACCTCCACGAGCGTCGTTGATGGCGACGTCGTTTAGGTGACACCACGGCAGCAGCCTGATCACGTTCCGTTCGGCACGACCCACAATGAGCGTCGCTCCAGCAGCCACCGCCCGTCGGCGACCAGCGACACCCGGACCTCCTGACCGGCGCCCAGCACCGGGCTCAGCGTCCCGCCGACCACCAGCTCGAACGGCAGCACGGTGCCCGCCGGCGTGTCGTAGTGCGCTGGCGGCGTCACGCTCCGCACGAGGCCGGCAGGATCGGCGTCGACGACGAGCACGACCTCGCGGAACGTGCTGTCGATCAACGCGGCGCGAAGCATGTCGACGACCAGCGCCGAGACGTCGTCGGTGCCGTTCGAGCGGGCCACCAACGGCTCCGACGTCGACGCGTCGCCGTCGAGGTCAGCGACCCACCCGCCGGTGGTCGCGAACGCGCGCATCTGGGCGAACGCCGCGTCTGAGGTCGCCACGCCGACCAACAAGGCGCCCTGCTCGAGCGCGGACGCGCGCGCGGCGCCCGCCCCGGCGTCGAACAGACAACCTCCAGGGGACGCGCTGGACAGCTCGGGATCACGAAACGGCGCGTCGCTCGCGTACACCACGACCGGGAGGACGTCCGAGCGGAAGCCGACGCCGCCCGCACCGGACGCCAACGCGCCCGGCACGGCGCCGCCGAACGCGTCGTCCGGAGACGCGATGCCCGGCCGCACGTCGCCCAGGCGATCCCACACGCCGTCACAATCCATGTCGTAGCCGCGACCCGTGAGCGCTTGATGCAGGGCCTCGTACCCGGCCTCGTCGGTGTCGCCGCCTGACAACGCCTGCAGCCCGTCCAGCGCCGCCTGAACACCCGGCAGGTCGTCGGTCGCGGCGAGGTCGAGCACGAACGGGAGATCGGCGGTCGATCCGAACGGAGTCAGACCATAATCGCGGAACGAAGCCACTGAGAACCAGACGTCCGGGACCATCAGGTACACCTCGGACGCCAACGAGCCGAAGCCGGCGGACACCGAGTCGATGGTGGGCTGCATCGACCCGGTGGTGTCGAGCAGCAGCACCACGTCAGCGCGGCTCACACGCGCCGCGAAGTCGAGCCGCACCGCAGACGGCTCTGGCTCGGTGTCGGTGTCGGTGTCGGAATCGGCGTCCGCGTCGGTGTCCGCGTCCGCGTCCGAATCGGTGTCCGTGTCGGCGTCGGTGTCGGTGTCCGTGTCGGTGTCGGTGTCCGCGTCGGCGTCCGCGTCCGCGTCGGTGTCCGCATCGGCGTCCGTACGAGGCGGACGACCGGTCTCGCTGGTTGTGCGGCATGAAACCAGCAGCAGCGCGCACCACACGAGCATGGCTCCCCCCGACCGCGAGCATAGCGCGGCTTCTCTCCAGGCTCGTCGCGCTCACAAACCGTTGACGGCGCAAACCGACGGGACGACCCAGCGATACGGTGCTAGAACCGCGGCGGACGGAGGCGGGTCCCGCGGGCCCGCGCCAACGCTGCCCGGCCGGCCATCCCCGCGCCGACGGAGGAAACCACCATGCGTACCCACATCAGCCTGCCGCTCGCGGCGTCGACCCTCGTGTTCATCCTCGGCTGCTCCGGCCTCGGCATCGAGATCCCGGGCATGGAAGAGGTCACCGGCGAAGCTACCCCCGAGGAGGTGACGGAGGAGCCCGCCGCCGAGGAGCCCGCCACCGACGACGCGCCCGCAGAGGGCGACGCCAAGGACACGGGCACCAAGGGCAATGGCGCCCCCGAGCCGTTCTCCGCCTGGACGGGCTTGCCGATCGCCGGCGCCACGCTGTCGTCGTCGGGCCCCGAGCGCGTCACGTACGAGCACAGCGTCGGCATGCCGGTCGACATGATGCGCACGTACGTCGAGGTCGCGGTCGCGAACGGCTGGAATCGCCCCGACCGCCGCACCGCCATCGACCGCACCGCGAAGTCGATCACGCTCGACCGCGCCGCCGACGCCCGCAAGCTCGAGCTGCGCTGGACGGCGCCCACGCCGAGCGGCAGCTACAGCGTCGAGCTCGAGGTCAAGTAGCCTCGATCTCCGCCTGGTACCGGCGAATCAGCTCGTCCGCCAGGCCAGGCACCCGCACCGCCTCCGCGAGCGCGACGCTGACCTGCTCGGCGGCGCCGGCCAGAGGCGCCGCGTCGGCGGAGATCGGCTCGTGCGCCCGCTCGCTGTTCGCCTCGCCCCGCATACGCGCGCGCAGGGAGAGCAACACCTGGCCGGCTTGACCTCGTGACCATGTCCACGCGGCCGCCACCGCCCGCCGCGCCGGGCGTAGGTCCACACCGACCATCGCGCGGTTCATCGCCGCGCGCACGCGCACCGCGTCGCCGGGAAGGTCGCCACGATCCAGCGCCTCGTGGACGAGCAGGGCGCGGTGCACCACGTCGGAGAAGGTGTTCGCCATCGAGTCGAGCTGCAACACGAACAGCACGGTGGAGAGCAGCTTCTTGAACGGCCACAAGACGAGCTTCTTGATGAGCCCGAGGCAGCCGACGGGGGCCGCGTCCGCCAACATCGACGCGTCAGCGTCCGAAGGGAGCTGCCCGCGCGCGGCGAACAGGCGTCGCACCAGCCGCCGCCGCAAGCGGTCCTCCACCCAGCCGTCGACGAGCGGCACCGGGATGAGCCCACACAACGCGCACAACAGCGCGTAGCGGGCGACGAGCGGCCAGTCGAAGGTCATTCCGCGACCAACCATCCGTCGTCGAACATCTGCGCCAACACCACCGCAGCCTCCTCGTCGTCGGCGCCTTGCGCCACCAGGGTCGCTCGCAGCGACGCGTGGTCCGTGCGGCGCTGGGCGAGCGTGAGCGCCGGGTGCAAGCCGGCTGCGCTGTACTCGAGCCGATCCCCGCCCGCCCCCGTGACCACCACGACGTACTCGTACCCGACGCCGGGGCGCGGCGCGCCGCTGAGGTCCACGCCGCGCGCCAGCGTACCGACCGGGTCAGCGCCGAGGCGCTGCCGGACGAACTGCCAGCGGTTCACCGTCTGATCGGGGAGCACCACCGGCCAACACCCGTCGGCGAGCCGAACCGCGCCCAGCGAGCCCGGCCCGGGCGGGCCACGCCAGCGCCGCGCTCGCGCGATCGCCGCCTCCAGGAGCACGAACGGCCCGGGGCCGACCGTGGGGAGCGCTGGTCGCTCCGAGCCAATCGGCGCCGTCGAACCCTCTGTGACGGGCGGAGCCAACCAGGGCGCCGCCCGCGGCGCCAACCACCGGGCGTACGCGAGCCACAGCGGGTCGCCACGCATGACCGCGGCGTGGAACTCCGGCGACTGGAAGAACGAGAGCAGCCGCGCCGCCGGCCGCCCGCCCGCCGCCACCGCGCTCGCGACGGGCAGCTCCTCCAGCAACGCCTGAAGCACACGCGCCGGGCGGAGCGGGTCGGTGCCGAACGCCCGCCGATCGACCGCGCGCAGCATCCGTAGCTCATCCTCGGACAGCTCGGGGACGGCGCCGCCCTCGAACACCCGCGCGACCAAAGACGGGTCGTGGAGCAGGCGGACGACCACCCGTCGCAGGGCGACGCTCAACGCGCCCAGCCCGAGAGCGTGCCTTCGAGGCGCTCGAACGCCGCGCCGAGCGCCGGCGCCGGGTTGCGCTCACACTCGAACACCACCGCCTTCAGGTTCGGCGCCCGCGGCACGATGCGCTCCAACAAGGCCCAGGTACCGGCGAGCACGTTCGGCGAGTGATCGTCTTCGATCCAGGCGTATCCATCCGGTGTGACGCGCTCGACCCCACCCGCGACGTGCACCTCGACGATCCGATCCATCGGGAGCCCGTCGAGCCCGTCGAACGGCGACCCACCGCGGGCGCGCTGGTAGATGAGCAGGTGGGCGACGTCGACGAGCAGCCCGGTGTCGGCCTCCTCGGCGACCCGCGCGAAGAAGTCGAGCAGGTGCAGGTCGCCGACGAAGACGGTGCCGGGCGGGTTCTCGGGCAGCACCTCGAGTCCCGTGGCGTCGCGCAGGGCGCGCACACCGTCCGCCATCGCGCTCGCCGACGACGCGGTCAGGACGGGCGGCAACAACAGCATCGACCCCCGGTCGCGCGGGCCCACGTGCCACAGCCCGGCGTCGCCACACATCCACGCGGGCCGCAGGAGCCCGGTGATCGCGCGCACCCCGTCGAGCCACGCCGCGTCGAAGTCGTCGGGCTCATCGAGGTTGATGTCGAGGAAGTGGTAGGTGGTCGGCAAGCCGGCGGCCGCCCACGCGAGGGCGTGCCGGTCGAGACCCTTCCCGACCTCCACGCCGACCTCAAGGAACGAGGCCCGCTTCGGCCACGTGGCGCGCAGCGCGAGCGGGTCCAGCGCGCCCGGGGCGTCCGCCGCCCCGTACTCCGTCGACACGCCGAGCCCGAGCAGCGGCAACGCACCGACGCGCGCCGCGAAGCGACCCGTGACGCCCACCAGCGGGCCGCTCAGGCCGACGTGCCCGGCACCACGACGATGATGTCGAGCGTGTCGAGCAGCACCGTCTCGTCGCCGATGACGTTGAGGGTGAGCTGGTAGAGCTGGTCCTCGGCCGTCGCCGCGACGGTGCCCAGGAACTCCAACGTGAACGTGATGACCGTCCCGTTGACGTCGCCGGATACATCCACGGAATCCGGGGAGACGCCGGTGACGAAGCCCCACTCGTCGCCCTCGATCTCGAGCGTGATCGACTCGAAGTGAACGGAGCTGATCAGGTCCTTGACCGCGTCGGTGATGATGGTCGTGAGCGACGACGCGCCCTGTTGGAACACGAGCAGGTCGTCGACGGCGCCGTCGCCATCGGTGTCGGCGTAGGAGCCCGTGGCGGCGGCGAGCGCGTTCATCTGGGCGATCGGGGTGGAGTTGGTGCCGATGCCGATGACGTACCCACCGAGCGCCGTCAGCTCGGCCGTCACGTCCAGCGAGCCGGCGTCGAGCGGGCAGCCGCGCGGCGACGCGTAGCCGGTGTCGGGATCTCGGAGGAAGTTGTCCGTCGCGTAGATCAGGACGGGCAACGCGTACTCACGGAACCCGAACCCGCCGATGAGCCCGCCGCCCGAGCTCGCCGGGTTGTACGACTGACCGCCCGCGCCGCCGAACGGATCAGCGCCGCTCGCGAGGAACGGCTTGATGTCTTGCGTGCTGTCGAAGACGCCGTTGCAGTTCAGGTCGTAGCCATGCCCGGTGATGCCCTGGTACAGGGCCTCCATCGAGGACTCCGGACCGTCGGCGCCCGAGTGGATGGTAGCCGCCGAGATCGCGGCCTGGACCAACGCCGTGTCGTCCGAGATCTGCTGGCGCAACAAGAACGCCTGATCGGTGCCCGGCGTGCCGAACCCGCCCGACGGGTAGTCGTCGTAGGTGGCGAAGCCGTACTGCGCGTCCGGGATCTCGACCGAGATCGCCGAGACCAGCGCCGCGTACTGCGACTTCATCGTGTTCAGCGTGGAGCTCATCGAGCACGTGGTGTCGACCAGGAACGCGATGTCGCCGAGCTGGATCTGCAGCTCGAAGTCGAACGCCTCCTCGACGCGTGTGCGCTCGGGCACCTCGACGTACACGCCCTCGACGATGGACCCCGGATCGAGCGGATCCGCGCCGACGAACACCTCGGAGCCGTCCGAGAAGCCGTCGTTGTCGGAGTCGGCGTCGTACGGGTCGGTCCGGTGGATGGTGGCCTCGTCGAGGTCCGACAAGCCGTCACCGTCGGAGTCGGCGTCGGCGAAGTCGTACAGGCCATCGCCGTCGGTGTCGCGCGGGGTCTCGGTGGTGTCGGCCACGCCAGCCTCTGCGGAGTCGGAGAAGCCGTCACCGTCGGAGTCGTCGTCGAGGTAGTCCGGCACGCCGTCGCGATCGGTGTCGATCGGCTCGTCCTGCCACGGGGTGGTGCCGCCCTCGAACGCGTCCCCAACGCCGTCGCCGTCGGAGTCGTCGTCCATGTAGTCGCCGATGCCGTCGCGATCGGAGTCGGGCGGCTCGCACGCCTCGCCGATCTCGTAGATGTCCTTGATGCCGTCACCGTCATTGTCGTCGTCGGCGAAGTCGAAGACGAAGTCGCCGTCGCGATCGCGCGGGTTCTCGCCGCCCTTCTCTTCCCAATCCCGGAGGCAGTTGTTGTCGGAGTCGAGGTCGAGGAAGTCGGCGATGCCGTCGGCGTCGCTGTCGAACGGGAGGGTCAGCGGATCGGCGTCACCGGCCTCGTGCGCGTCGAGGATGGTGTCGCCGTCGCTGTCGTCGTCCTTCCAGTTGACGATCGCGTCCGCGTCGTTGTCCTGGTCGGGGTTGCCGACGGCGTACTCGTTGTAGTCGAGGATCGTGTCCTCGTCGAAGTCAGGGTAGCCCGAGCCATTTTCGGCGGCCGTGTCCTTCGGCACATAGGCAACGGAGCATGCAAGGCTCGAGCAGAGCGCCAGGGCAACGCTCACGAGTCCGAACGTACGATCTCCGAACATGACACACTCCTTTGGACGCCCACCGCTACGCCACGCTGGCGGCGCGTGTGACGAAACCCTTCAACGCGCGCACGTCAGGTGCCGGCCGCCGTCGACGGGCATTGTAGCACCGGTGATCCAGGCTGCCGCGTCCGACGCGAGAAAGAGTATGAGATCCGCCACTTCGTCCGGTGTGCCCACGCGCCCGAGCGGGTGCGTCGTGCGGCTGTGCTCCAGGAACGCAGCGTAGCGGCCGTCGTCGAGCCCGGCCGTCCGGTGCAGGCCGGTGACCACGACACCAGGATTGACGGCGTTCACCCTAACCCCTGACGCCGCGAGCTCGAGCGCGGCGCACCGCGTGAGCTGATCCACGGCCGCCTTGCTGACGCCGTACGCGAGCACGCCGGGGAACGAACGCAGGCCGGTCACGCTGGACACGTTGACCACGCAGCCGGGCCGCTCGCGCAGCGCGGGGACGAACCGCTGAGTGAGGTCCATCGGCGCCGTCACGTTCAGCTCCATCATGTGCGCCCAATCGGACCGCGTCGTGTTCTCGATCGTTCCAAAGCCAATGATGCCCGCCGCGTTGACGAGCACGTCGACGCCGCCCAGCGCGTCGAGCGCGCGCTGCGCCACGCTCGCGCGCGCCTCCGGGTCGACGAGATCCGCCGCCAGCGGCACGACCGGCTGGCCCTCGCGCGACCACGCCGCGGCGTCGGCGTCAAGCTGCGCGACGTTCCTGCCGATCATCACGACGCGCGCCCCTTCACGCACGAACGCCTCCGCCGCCCGCTGGCCGATCCCGCTCGTCGCGCCGGTAACCACCACGCGCCGCCCCGCGAACCTGTCCATCTGGAGTCCCTCCGCGCGTCCTTGTAGCCCGAGGAGGCGAACATCCGCACGACGTCACCAGCGCCCCGTGTCGCCCGCGCTGCGCGCGCGGTAACGTTATGTCCATGGCACACGATCCCATCCTCTTGAGTTGGCGCCAGCGGCGTACCAACGCGTTCGCGGCGGCGGGCTGGGCCGGTGTGTTCCGACGCTACGTCGCGCCTCCGCTCGCCGCGCTCCTCCTG
>CAIUDO010000444.1 GCA_903897935.1 uncultured Pseudomonadota bacterium | reverse complement strand
GGAGCGCCTGCCCCAAGGACGCGGTGTGGCGCCCCAGCCCGCGACCGTGCTGCCAGATCTCGTCGACCGCGCCGTCGTCTACGGCGAGCTCGAGCGCGTGGCCTCCGAGCGCGACGTCGTAGTTGAACAGCAGCAGCGTGTCGTCCTCGGTCCAGGTCGGCGCGTGTGGGCGCGACAACACGCCGACGCCGTCTGGGCCGCCGACGGTCACGATCCGTGCGCCATCGGCCCCGACCACCACCGCCGCGTCGAGCCCGACCGAGGTGTACACGAGGCCTCCCCCCGGCCCGGCGCCGAGGCCGCTGCCGTGCGTCCAGTCGAAGCCCAGCTCGTAGAACGGCTTCTCCCAGTTGTTGCCTGGCGCGACCTCCCACCACGCGAACGTGTCGGTCACCGTGTCGGGCGCCTCGCCCCACCTCACGAGGGCGTCGCCAACGACGGGCACGACGCCGCCCTCCTCGGGCACCTCAACGTCGCGCACCTGCGCGGCGAGCCCGACGACCGAGCCGTCGGCGGCGAGGGCGAACCCGTGGTGGCCATTCGGGGTGGGCACGACCCGGCGGGTGGCGCCGCTCCACGACAGCTCACGAAGCTCCGATGGGTCAACGCCGAAGTCGTCGGCGCGCGCGTCGAGCAGCACGCCGCCCAGGACCGCCACCGCGTCGAGCGCCGCGACCTCGGCCTCCATCCGCCACGACCACCACACCCGGCCCTGACGGTCGACCAGCAGCGTGATCGGGTCGGGCAAGCGCTGGGTGGTGAGCCACAGCGCTACCGGCGCCGCGGCCGACGGCACCAACCCGTCGACCGAGCGCGCTCCGAGGTTCGCAGGCTCGAACCCCGCGACCACCTCGACCGCGCACGTCGCGGCCCCCCGCCACGCCAACGCCACCGGCTCGTTCGCTGGCGCCGGGACCACGAACCGCGTCGCCCCCTCCGGCGCGACGAGCTCCCCCGCGAGGCCTCCGGCCCCCCACGACAACACGCCGCCGCTCGGATCGTCGACCATCACCTCGAGGGCGGGCGTGATGCGCTCGTCGACAGTGGCCTGGATCGTGCACGGCGACGCGCAACCGATCAGGTTCGCGGCCGAGATCCATACACCTGGACCGAGACGGCCGGCTCGGGAGGCGCGACCTCCTCCGTCTGCTCGAGGCGGGCCAAAGCGTCCGTCAGGTCCAGCGTGGGGGTGTGCTCCGCCTCGCGAAACGTCTGCTGCCGCCAGCGATGCTCCCGCAGGATCCTGCGTGACACCAAGCCGACCACGAGCACCAGCGCGAGCGTGAGCAGCGCCCAAGCCACTTGTGACCCCCAACCCACGCAAGCCTATCGTGACCTTTCGAGACTGTCCTGACATTCGCATGACAAAACTCAGGTCAGCGGACCCGGATCGCGTTCGACCGCGCCCACGGAGAGGCCACAACCCAAGTATCGGCCACCGAACCCAAGAACGGCGCGAGGTGGTGCGGGACCTGATCCACCGCGACCCGGTAGACGTGGCCTGCGCTCGCTTCGTAGCTCCCACACCCTTCTTGCCAGGCTTGCCCGTCGCGAAGCACGAGCACCCGCACCTCCGGGTCGACGGGCCCGCGCGGCGACGACGGGTGCAGCGACGGGCAGCCGACGTCGAGCGTGCCCGGGGGCGCGTCACTGCCCACCTCGTAGACGACCCCCGCCGCGTCGGTGAGCGTAAAGTCGAGCCCGACGGGCGTGCCGAGCACCTCGAACACGACCCAATTCCGCCCAGCCCGGAGCGCGTCTTCGGGGCCCCGCGGCCCTTC
>CAIUDO010000443.1 GCA_903897935.1 uncultured Pseudomonadota bacterium | reverse complement strand
TGGAGCCGTGGAGCCGTGGAGCCGTGGAGCCGTGGAGCCGTGGAGCCGTGGAGCCGTGGAGCCGTGGAGCCGTGGAGCCGTAGAGCCGTGGAGCCGTGGAGCCGGACGGGCTGCCACACGCCGTGAAGTCGTGACGGGCGCCCTCACGCGAGAGCTGTCTGGGCCTCACCTGCTCCGCAGCGCCCGCGTCACCGCCGCCCGCGTCACGCCCTCCGCCCGCGCCACCGCCCGGCTCTTGTGCACCCCCTCGTCGAGCAGCCTGCGCCACCGCGCCCACCGCTCCGGCCCGGTTTCACGGCGTTCGCCCTTCTCCTTCACCCGCCCGACCCGCGCCACCGGCCGGTACCGCGTTTCGAAAGTCCAGGTACCCCCTGTCGTCAAGCCCGGGGAGCCATTCTGCTCCTGACGGAAAGAAGTCAGGAAACCCTCGAAGGCCCGCCTCCCCGGCGGGCCTTCGCTCGTTCTGGCCCCTGCCCTCCGCCTCGTCGCACAGGTGCTCGACGCCCAGGTTGTCGAAGGGCACCTTGGTGGAGCACCTCCACGCGCCGTGGAGAGCCGCTGGCGCCCGTCGTTGCCCGCCCGCCGAAGAGCTCGACGCTGCCGACCGCCGTCCCCGGCAGCGCTTCGAGGAGGCTATCGCCGAGCGCACCCGGGGACCAAGCGCTCCGCCGCCGAGGTGCGCGCCGACCTCGAGCGCCTCGCCGCCGCCACCTGGCTCAACCGCATCGTATTCTTGCGCATCTTCGAGGCCCTGGACCCGGCCCACCGGAAGAGCGCCCGCGTGGTCACCGGGTACAAGTCGAGCCCCGCCTACACCGAGTTCGTCCGCGACTATGCCGGCCCCATCCGCCACCACGACACCTTCGGCTACGCGGTGCTCCTCCGCGTGCTGTTCGGACGAGCTGGCCCTCGACCTGCCCGGCCTGTATGGCCCCGGCCTCGCCCATCTGCCCCCGTTCCCGCCCGCCGCGCCCAACGAACTGGTCGAGAAGCTCAACGCGCCCGCCCTCGACTCCTGCTCTGCTGGACCGACGACACCACGCCGGGCTGGGTCTACCAGTACTGGAACGACCCCGACCGCGAGGCCCTCGACAAGAAGCTCGCCGACGGCGGGAAGGTCGCCCCGAACGAGATCGCCAGCAAAACGCAGATGTTCACCGAGCGGTACATGGTCGAGTGGCTGTTGCACAACCGCCTCGGGCCCGCGTGGCTGGCGATCTGCCGCAAGAACCAGTGGACGGCGGAGGTCGACCGCGACGGCGTGCTGACGGACCTGGACCGGCGGCGGGAGGAGTGGCGTGGCCGCGCGAGCGGGGCGACGTCGCGCTCGACGCGCTGATGCCGCTCGGGTCCGACCTGGAGCGGCGGTGGGCGTACTTCGTGCCCCACGATCGGTCGGAGGGCACCGAGGGTGTCCCCGACAGTGTGCGCGGGCTGCGCATCCTCGACCCGGCGTGCGGCTCTGGGCACTTCCTGGTCATTGCGTTCGACCAGGTGGATCTCCGACGCGCCGGCCTCCGTCGCGAGCCCGAACAACGCGGCGGTCCCGAGCGGCACCCCTCGTCCTGGCCGACCTTGACCACTTCGTGAAGCGGGCCCTGCGCGCGCCGGCGTACGTGCAGTACGTCGACTATCTGTTCGTGTTTGGTGGCGACCGAGCAACTCGCGCCGCTGGCGCGAGGACGTCGCCGGGCGGCTCGATCGGGAGCGAGGCATGCGGCTCAAGCACCCTCAGGCCCCGATCCTATCGACGCACGCTGGTTTTCACGTGGGACCTGGCTGTTCGTGCCGAAAGGCAGCACGGTCCCGAGCCGCACGGCCCCGCTCGAGATCGTGCAGGGGGCGCCGCGGTTCATCGATCCCGAGCAGGACGAGGAGAACGGCGTCACCCGACTGCTCGTCCACGGGGTCGACCTGCACCTCACGGACCCCGACCGGACCGTGCTCGACTTGTGGAAGTACCCAAGGAGGGTGGCCTCGGAGCACGCGCTCACGGCGCTGCGCCGTCGCGTCCAGTCGCCCGACTTCGAACTCCCGCGCTTCGCCCGACTGGGCCGCACCTGGGCACTTGGCGCCGCATCGAGCCGGTGGTGCAGGGAATGATGGTCCGATGAGCCGGAAGCGCGGTCAGGAGCGGTCGGACGCGGGCGTGGTCATTCGCTTCCGTCCCCCTTCCACCGCTGCCCGCGGAGCTGCGCGATGAGCGCGCTCTGCACACGAGGCCACGCCTCGCCTGGGTCGTAGTCGAGACCGGTCCGCAGCAAGGTCGGCACGTCGCCGAGGAACGTGGGGTCGACCATCTTCGCCGCCATGTTCGCCTCGAACTGGGCCCGGCTGACGGGCGCCTCGCCGAACTCCATGTACCGCTCGAAGGCAGCGACCAACAGGGCCGGGTCCGTCTCCGGATGGTCCAGTCCCAGCGTCAGGTCGAAGAGGTCGCGCCCCTTCTTCCGCTGGTACAAGGCGCGGAGCTTGGTGCCCAGGAGCTCCGAGAGTGTGTAGGTGGACACCTCCGCGGCCCCCGAGAACCAGGGGTTCGTCACGACCAGCGGCCGGGTGGTGAAGCCGTGAACGGCGAAGTGCTCGCGCGTGTTGATCTCGACCTTCACGCGCATCTGGACGACCGGTGTGAACGTCGTGTCGAAGCGGTAGTACAGCGTGAACCGGCCGTGACCCGCCTTCCACTTCGGAGTGCCCAGCCAGGGGTCGAGCGCCGCGCGGATCTCGCTCACCAGCGGCCCGATGGGGCCGGCGTCACGCTGGACCAGGTCGATGTCCTCAGAGTACCGCCCGGGTGGGTCGAAGTAGAGCTTGTGCAGCGCGGTGCCCCCGCGGAACGCCACCCGGTCGGCCGCCCCGGGCCGGGTGAAGAGCTCCACCAGGGCGCGCGAGAGCACCAGGTCCTGCTCGACCTGGGTGTTGTCGGGCCACGGCGCTGACTTGCGCCAGGCGGTGATGTTGGCTCTCGGGATCACAGGTCCGGCTCCACATCGTCGTTGACCAGGACGTGCCATCGCGGGTCGAGGCGGGCACCCGAACCCTCGCGTGCTGGGGTGAGAGGGGTCGGAAGCAGCCGCGTGCCCGCGAGCGCCTGGGCGAGTGCACGAGCCAGCTCCACCTGCTCGACCCGTTCGAGCAGCCAGCCGAGGCGCTGCACGTCGCTGCGGCGGGCTCGTGGGACGAGGGCCGCGAGTTTGTCCGGGTCGACCTTCTCGGCGAGCTCCGCTAGGACCGTGGCGATGTTGCTCCAGTATCCGGCTGCCTCCGGAAACCGCACCAGGTCGAACGCGGTGGTCTCCGGCGTGGCCACCGCCATGGTCCCGGTCTCGGTCTGCATCGCCTGGGTGGGGGCGCCCTCGACGAGGTGGCTCGCGTGGAACTCGATGCGGACCCGCCCCACGGCGATGTCCCGCTCGACAGCGTCGGCCATCACCTGGAACGCCATCGGCTGCTGGTGGGCAGCACCGTGGAGCGCAGCCGCGCTCAGGAGCGCCACGTAGTAGCGACGGCCGAGGTACCGCATCAGGTCATCGATGAACCAGGTCGCCGGCGGGCTACCGGCCGCGCGATATTCCAGCGGCACGATCACGAAGAAGCCTCGGCGCGGGCTGATGACAGCACCGGCCCGCTTCAGGCGGTACAGCGTCAACTTCACGGCCTCCGGCGAAGCGCCGCTGACTGAGGCCGCCTCTTCACGCGAGAAGGAGTACCTGCCGTTCTCGGGCAGGGCCAGGATCCAGTGGTGAAGGGCGCCGGGGTTGGCCATGATGAGCCTCTTGCACATCGTTACGCAATGCGTAACTTTATGCAAGTTGCTCATCGTCGGGTAGCCGTGTGGCCCCAGGGCACCTTCGCTGCGACCTCGACCAGCACCCCCGGCCACCGTGCGCTGAACGCCGCCCGCTGGACCCATGCCCCGCAGCCGCGCGATCTCCCGCACCGCCTTGTGTGGCCCCCTGCTGCTCGTCAGGAGTGGCCCCTCGGTGATCGCCGGTGCGCGGACCGCTGCGCCGCCGGCTCCGGGGAGCCACTCTTCTTTCGGGGCGCCCGGTCGACCGGCGTCAGGTGAGCAATCGCGACGGACGCTGGATGACCCAGAGCTCTATCGGGCGATCAACCTTGGTTCGATGTAGGCTCGCTGCGCTCGAAGTGCCGCTTCGCCTCGCCACGACCTCAGAGCTCGCCCCTGACCAGGTCGAGCAGCTCCTGCTCGGTCAGCGCGCCCGACGCGTCCGAGCCCTCGAGGATGCCCAGCGCAAGCTCCCTCTTGCGGTGATGCAGCGCCACGATTCGGTCCTCGACGGTGTCCCGGGCAACAAGCCGGTACACCGTCACCGGCCGCGTCTGCCCGAGGCGGTGACTCCGGTTCGACGCCTGATCCTCGGCCGCGGGGTTCCACCAGGGATCGAGGTGGATCACGTAGTCGGCGGCGGTGAGGTTGAGGCCGACCCCGCCCGCCTTGAGGCTGATCAGGAACACGTCAGCGTCCCCCGCCTGGAAGGCGTCGATCTCGCGCTTCCGCGCCGCAGCGGACGTCGACCCGTCGAGGTAGCGGCAGCGATAACCCGCCCCGATCAACGCCTCTCGAGCCAACTGGAGGTGGTCGACGAACTGGCTGAAGACGAGCGCCTTGTGGCCGCTTGGCACGACGTCGTCCAGGATCTCGGCGAGCGCCTGCAGCTTGGTGCTGCTCGGGTCCGCGTCGGCGAGCACCATCCGAGCATGGGAGGCGGCCCGCCGCAATCGGGTGATCCCGGCGAGCAATACGAAGCGCCGCGCGGTCCCGGTCGCCTCGGCCTCCACGCGCTCGAGGATCTCGGCGCGGACGGCCTCGTACGCGGCGATCTCCGCCGCGTCCAGCTCGATGGACAACGCCGTCTCGGTCCGCGGCGGGAGCTCCGCGAGGACCTCGGCCTTCGTGCGGCGCAGGAGGAACGGGGCCACCAGGCGCCTGAGCCGATCGCGCGCCTGCCGACTCCGTTCCCGCTCGATCGGGCGCGCGAGCCGTTCCTCGAACTCGGTCGCGGTCCCGAGCAGGCCAGGGTTCAGGTACCGGAACAGGCTCCACAGATCGGCGAGGCGATTCTCGATGGGTGTCCCGGTGGTGGCCAGGCGCTGGTCGGCCTGCAGCGCGTAGGCGGCCCGCGCCCGCGCGGTGTCCGGGTTCTTGATCGCCTGCGCCTCGTCGAGGACCGCGACGACGAAGCGCACCGCAGCGAGCGCCTCGCCGTCGATCGTCAGGATCGCGTAGCTCGTCAGCACAACGTCGAACGGGGCGAGGCCCTCGAGCGCGCCGGCGCGACGAGGCCCCGAGAACACACGCACCCGAAGCGTCGGCGACCAGCGCGCGATCTCGTCGGCCCACACGGACAGCACCGAGGTCGGCGCGACGACGAGCGACGGCCCCTCCGGGGCCCGGTAGAGGAGGAGCGACAGCACCTGGAGCGTCTTGCCGAGCCCCATGTCGTCCGCCAGGCAGCCGCCCACGCCCCACCGCGCGAGCCGGCCAAGCCAGCGGAAGCCGTCCGCCTGGTACGGACGGAGCTCCGCGCGCAACGTCGACGGAACGGCCGGCTCCTCGCCCAGCGCAGTGAGGCGCGAGACCGCGGCACGCCACCCCTCGTCCACGCGCACGCGGGCGCCTTCGGCCAGCTCGTCGACGAGCGGCAGCCGCAGCCGATGGAACCGCAGCCGCGGGCCGGGCTGGGACAGCGCTCGGAGCTCGTCCAGGCGACGCCGGAGCTCCGCGGTGAGCGCGATGAGCTCGTTGGAAGGCCCAAGGAACCGACCCGGGGAGGCCGCGAGATAGCCGAACAACGTCCCGAGATCCGTCCCGCCGAGCCGGCCCTCGACCACAAAGCCCTCGCCATCCGACACGAGCTCGAGGTCGAGATCGGCAGGCCCCAGCTCCTCGATCCGAATCGGATCGCCCGCGGGCCAGGCGAGCGACGCGTCTGCCGCCAACAGCTCGGACAGGGCGGTCAAGGCCGACTCACGCTCGGACAGGATCCAGGGACCGTCCCCGGCGAGCGACGGGCAGGCGTCGACGACCGCCCGGAGCTCATCGGCCTCCCGCACCAGGTCACGAACCCCGCGGACCCGCCGCCCGTCGATCTCGGCATAGACCTCACGCGCGCCCTGGCCCGAGCGGACGCGCAGACCACCGGTGCCGAGCGGGAGGACCACAGCTTCGATCGTCAGCCCCTCGCCCCGCCGACGGAGCTCGAAGCAAGGCCGCACCTCGGTCGAGATCGGCTGCGGACCGCCGCCGAGGTCGGCCTCGACGTGCAGCCGCCCGCCAAGAGACGTGAGCAGGGCCGTCACGCGGGCCTCGTCGATCAACGGCACCAGGAGCGGCTTCTTCCCGAGGATCTTCGCGATCTCGTAGTGGACCGGCTCGAACAGCACCAGATCGAAAGCGGCGTCCCCAACGCGCCTCACCCGCGCAACCTCCCCGGCCTCGGGGCAAGGCGCGAGCGCGATCTCGACCTCGCCGCCCTTGCGGGCCGCCGTGAGCTTCGGTGCTGCCGGTCGCACCTGGGCGGGGACGAGCTCGTCGCCACTCTCGACGAACAGGTTCGACGCCCCCGCGACCGCCCGCAGCGCGCGCACGCCGTCGAGGTGGTAGCTCACGTCGCGGTAGCGTCCGATCGACACCTCCTCGCGGATCAGCCCGGCCGCCACGCGATCCGCGGCGGTGAGGTGCTCCATCGACTTGGCCTCCTCGCGCAGCCGCTTCAGCGCGACCGGACGGCCCTTGGACCACCTACCCTTCGACCGCACCTGCTCGCGCGGCTCGAGCATCGTCCAGCGGTCGGTGTGCGTGATGACCCACACCAACCGGACATCTCGGTCAGGGGGGGCCGTGTTGTCCGACGTGCTGGGGCGCGCGCCAGCGACGAGGGCTTCGAGCGCCGCCAGGGCCTGGCTGGCCCGATCGGGCCGACGCAGCAAAGTCGACAGATCGATGCCAGGTGGGGCTGCGCCGGTCCCTGCGCACCGCGCGAGCTGCGCGGACACCCACCCGAGGCCGGCGGCCTCCGCGTCGGCGATCGGCTGCGCGAGATCGGGGACCGGGAGGCCCGTCCACCGTAAGGCCAGCGCATGGATCAGCACCTCGACGGGATCCCACCCCCGCTCGGGGCTGGGACACGCCCGGTCGACGTCCGGAGCGTGAATCGTACGGGCGACCCACGCCGCGACCGCGTGCCCGTGGGGGACGCCGCTCGTCCCCTTGGCCCCGCCCGCCTCGGCGAGCACCCGCGCCCGCTCCAGACGACCGGTCGCGAGCAGGGCAACGACGAAGAACAATCCCGCGCGATCCGGGAAGTAGCGAGCCCGGCGGCCGAACTCCTTCAGGAACGCGGTCAGAGCGACCTCCCAGGCGTCCACCGCGCCCGCGGCGTCGCCACCCAGCAGCCGCAGCCAGGCGAGGTCGACGGCCGACTGCACCGACCTCCGATCCGTCGCGAGCCGACGCGCCTCCTCGAAGCGCCCCTCGAGGATCAGCCGCCCGACGAGGGAGTGGTGCTGGTTGTCGTCCAGCATGGCCGGCGGGACGGCCTCGAGGCGGGCCCTCCACGCCGGGCACGGGCGGACCCGAACCGTCGCGTCGTGGACGAGCGACACCGCCGCGTCCGCCGCGAGATCGGCTGGGAGGTGGTCGAACCATGCCGGATCGACCCCGTCGGTGAGGGTGGGCCACGGGTTGGCCACCTGGCGCAAGCGCTCGCGGACCTCGGCCCAGCGCCCCGCGTAGAGCGCGATGCGGAGCTCCCGCAGGATGTCCCACCAGGTGCCATTCGGCGTGTTGTAGCTGATCTTCGCGGGTCGGGCGGCCCGGACGGCGTCGGCGAGGCGCTCGAGGTCGCCGCGGCCGGCGATCTCGATCATGACGCGATGACGCTCCGCTGGCGCGACCGCCCAGGACTCGCCCTCGGCGACGAGCACGCCAGCGGCCGTGAGCGCCTGGAGGCGGGCGTGCAGGTCGGGCAGCTTCAGCGACCGGTACAGGCCCGCGCTGCTGATCGCCTTCGCCACCGTCGAGCGGGGCGTGGGTTCGAAGAACAACGCGAGCACATCGACGATCGCGCCGTCGAGACCCCGTGTGCCCGGCGCGCGGCCGACCTCCCCACTCCCCGGGCTCAACGATGCGCCCTAGGCTTTCGAGCGCAGTCGAACTCGGCGCGAACGCGCTCGACGTCGACCTCGGGCTGCCAGTCGCCGAGCCACTCACCCAGGTCGTCCTCGCCGTACGGGTCGACGCCCGTGCGGCGGAACTCGAGGATCCGCTCGAAGCCAGACATCGAGCCACAGTCCTCTGGGGGGAACCCGCGCTCACCGCCGACGAGCCGCCGGAAGAAGCGCTCGTCCGTCTGGACGATGCCGCGGAGAACGACGTCGTGGTGCCATTCGTCGCCCCAGTCGTAGAGATAGTGGCACGCGCGCGGGGCGAACTTGCCCACCCACGGAGCGAGCGCCACTTTTTCCGCCGAGGGCGTGTCGTCGTACGAATCCTCGATCTCGATCGGCGACTGGGCCACGCCAACGAGCCCGCGAGGGGTGGCCTCGTCGAACCTGTAGAGGTGGTAGTCCAACCAACCGCAAGCGTCCTGGATCGCGCGGTGGAGGTCGGCGAACGTCGTGCCGGTCGTCCGCAGCAAGAAGCGCCGCCAGATCAGCGGGTAGACGGTCGACAAGGAGACCTCGATGTCGAAGTACGTCGGCATAGGACCCTCACGGGGAGCCCTTTACCTCGCGCGCTCGCCGCGCGGCGCAGGTCTCGGGCACGAAGCCAGGCGCAACGATGTTGGCCAGGAATCCAGCGGCGTATCCGCAACACGGCCTCGTCGACTCGACCGGAGCGCGCGCGCCCGAGGACACTACCAGGGAGACCGCCACACCGACCGTGCTCGGGCCGCTCTACGCGCGCATCACGTACAGACCGCCTATGCGCGCGCGACCACCAGGTCGGCCCGGGCCGCCCACGACGCCACGTCTCCCCTCCGCAACGCCACCGCCATCAGCTCCGGGAACAGGTCGGGCGTACACGCGAAGCACGGGATCCCCATGCCCGCGAACGCCGCTGCGTGCGGCTCACAGTATGCCGGACGCCCGTCATCCGACAGCGCCAGCAGCGTGATCACGTTGACCCCGCTCGCCACCAGCTCCGCCGCCCGCGCCAGCATCGACGCCGCGTTGCCGCCTTCGTACAGGTCCGTGATCAGCACCAAAGTCGTCTTCGCCGGGCGCGCCACCTGCCCCTGACACCACGCCAGCGCCCGATCGATGTCCGTACCGCCCCCGAGCTGCGTCCCGAACAACACCTCCACCGGGTCCCCGAGCAGGTCCGACAGGTCCACCAGCGCCGTGTCGAACACCGCCATCTTCGTTCGTAACGCCGGGATGCTCCCCAACACCGCCGAGAACAAGCTCGCGTACACCACGCTCGGCGCCATCGACCCCGACTGATCGACACAAACGATCACATCCTGCAACGCACCCGTCTTGCGCGGGTGGCCAACCAACCGCTCCACGACGAGCTGCCGACGGTCCGGCTGCCAGTGCTTCAGGTTCGCCGTGATCGTCTGCGCCCAGTCGACGTCCGCCGGGCGCGGACGACGCGTGCGGTGCGCGCGCGACAACGCGCCCCGCACGGACGCCCGTAACGGCGCCGCCAACCGCCGCATCAGGTCGTCGACCAGGGCCCGGACGACCTGCCGCGCCGCCTGCTTGGTCGACTCCGGCATCACCTTCGACAACCCCAGCAGCGTCGTGACGAGGTGCAGGTCCGGCTCGACCTGCCCGAGCAGCTCCGGCTCCAACAAGAGCTGCCGCAACCCGAGGCGGTCGACGGCGTCCCGCTGCAGCACGCTCACCACCGTCGACGGGAAGTAGGTGCGCACGTCGCCCAACCAGCGCGCCACCCGCGGCGACGACGCCCCCAACCCGCCCTTTCGCTCACCCGTCTCGTACAGCGCCGCCAACGCCGCGTCCATGCCCGCCGACACCCCGCTGGACGGCGCGCCCAACGCCTCGTCCGCGGGCGCGCCCAACACCAGCCGCCACCGCTCCGCGCGCTCAGTCACCAGCCACCCCACCAAGCAGAGCCGCCAACACCGGCAACACGCGGTCGGCGCGCGAACGATCGACCATCACGAACGCGTCACCGACCGGCGCCGCCGCCCGACGCCCCCGCGCCAGCCGCTCCGCCATCCGCGCCCGCTCCGGCGCCGGAAAGTCAGCGAACGCCCTACGCAAACCCGGCAACACCTCGACGAACGCGTCCTCGGCCAGCGCCGCCAACCAGCCGTCGAGCGCCCCCCACACCGCGTCCCGGTGCAACAGCATCGTGGCGCCACCCGCCAACAACCCCTGCAACCACCGCGCGCCATAGGCGGGTCCGTGCGCCGCCGACAGCGCGTACGACACCGCCGTCGCGAGCGCGTCGTCGTCGAGCGTCCCACGATCGAGCCGCAGCCGCGTCGCGGCGCCGAGCAACGATCCGTTACGATCACACGCCAGCAGCGCCGCCAACGCGCTGTCCCATGGGTCGAGCAGCGCGGGATCGTCGTGGATCACGAGCGCGGCCTGGGTGGCGCGCAGCGTCGCGGCCAACGCGTCCGCCGCGTCGTCGTCCAGCGACTGCGAGCCTGGGATCAACGCGATCAACGCGCGCTCCAACAACCCGCTCAGCACCGGCGCGACCCGCAGCGCCGCGGTGCCTCGCACGTCGCCGTACCGCAAGACGTCGACGAGCGCGGGCACCGGCTCGAGCAGGGGACTCGGGTCGGCGACGCGCACCGCGAGCGCCTCCATCGTGTCCAACAGCGCCGGGACCACCCCGTCGAGGCCCGCCGTGAGCGCCCGGTCCAGCAGGCGCGCCAGCGCGGCGAGATCCCGAAGCTCCGCAGCAGACGCCAACACCTTCGCCGACGCGGCCTCGTCGACGGTGGCCCCCAGCGGCGACGCCTCGACCAGCCCGACCGCGAACGACGGCTCCCAGCACAACGTCCACCGCTCCCGGAACGTGCCGCGACGGTTCGCCCCCGCCTCCTCCGTCCCCCACCCGACGCCGAGCAGCCCGACTCGGCGCAGCAGCGCGCTCCGCGCCCGATCGTGCTCCTTCCTCAGGTCGAGCTCGAGCACCGATGACGCCGCTTCGACCTTCATCCGCAGCCGCTTCGCCTGCGCGTACAGGTCCCGCAGCAGCGGAGGCTGCGGCACCCCCTCCGGCAGCCGACCCAACCGGTCCGCGCGCGCGAGCTGGGTCGCGACGAGCTGCAACCGTACGGGATCCCCGCCACACAGCGCCGCCAACGCGGCGTCGTCGAGGGCGTCGAGGCCCGGCGCGTGCTCACCCCGCAGCGCCGCCAGCGCGCCCGCCAGTCGGACCGCCTCGGTGACCGACGCCGAGCTGGCGTCGAACCCCTGCTCCCGCAGCGCGCGCGCCGTCTCGACGAGCCAGGTGACCGCGGGATCGTCGGGGTGCTCCCACAGGTGTTGGTACCAACCGGGCGCCTCGACCCCGGCGCCGTAGCCCGACCACCGACCGAGCCGCCCCAACGACCACGGCACCCAACACGCCTCGACCTTGGTCTTCGGGAGGTCGCGCAGCCGCGCGTCGTCGTCTTTGGCGGGCACTGCTGCGAGTAGCGCCGGCACGTGCCACGCCCCGCACACCACCGCGACCGCGCCGTGCTCCTTGCGGGCGACGCGGATCACCCGACGCATCCACGCCTCGCGGCGCGCTTCGTGCGGATCGTCCGGGATCAGCGCCCCGACCTGCTCGCGGATGGTGGTCATCGCGAGGGTGATCGCCTCGAACACCCCGGCGTCGCTGCGCTGCTCGACGAGGTGCTCCCAGTACCGCTCGGGGTCCGGCCAGCCCGCCGCAGTCGCGAGCGCCCCGATCGGGTCGACGCGGTCCCGCGGCGCCTCGGCGACGACCTCGTCCCCGTCGGCCTGATCGGGCGACGCTCGGTGCGCGATGGGCAAGTCGCAGAACCGGACCGGGATCCCGCGCGCCGCCGCCCACCGCATCGCGACCCACTCGGGCGAGAACGCCGCGAACGGGTAGAACACCCCGCCCGTGCCGGGTTGGTCGGCCGGGTACACCAGCATCGCGACCGGCGGCACGAGCGCGTCGTCGCCGAGGTGGGCGAGCAGCGGCGCCGCGTCGGGCGGCCCCTCGACCAGCAGCACGTCCGGCGGGTCCGCCTCGAGCGCGGCGCGCAGCGAGCGCGCGCTGCCGGGCCCGTGGTGGCGCACCCCGTAGACGGCGAGGCTCATCCGAGCGCCTCCGTGCACGCCCGATACAGATCCTTCCACCCGGCCCGCTCACGCGCGACTGTCTTGAGGTACTCCAACCAGACGACCCGATCCTGCACCGGGTCCTTGAGCACCGCCCCGGTCAGCGCGCCCGCGAGGTCGTCGGCGCGCACCACCCCATCGCCGTAGAACGTCGCCATCGCGACGCCGTGCTGGAGCACCGCGATCGCCTCGGCCACCGACATCGTGCCGCTCGGCGACTTCAGCTTGGTCTTCTGGTCCTCGGTCTGGCCGTTGCGCAGCTCGCGGAACACCGTGACGACGCGCTTGATCTCCTCCAGCGCCGGCACCACCGCCGGGCCCTGGATCGACGGCCCGCCGACGCGCTGCTGCACGATGCGCACCTCCTCGTCGGCGGTCGCGGGCGGCGGCAACACCACGACGTTGAAGCGCCGCATGAGCGCGCTCGACGGCTCGTTGACGCCTTTGTCCCGGTCGTTCGCGGTCGCGATCAGGTTGAAGCCCCGCCGCGCCTGCACCTCGATGCCGAGCTCGGGCACCGGCAACGACTTCTCGGACAACACGGTGAGCAGGCCGTCTTGCACCTCGGACGGGATGCGCGTGAGCTCCTCGACGCGCACGAGCCGCCCCTCCTCCATGCCGCGGAGGACCGGGCTCTTGACGAGCGCCGCCACGGACGGCCCGTCGGTGAGCAGGCGCGCGTAGTTCCAGCCGTAGCGCACCGCGGTCTCGTCGGTGCCGGCGGTGCCTTGCACGAGCAAGGTGCTGTCGCCGGCGATCGCGGCCGCGAGGTGCTCGCTCACCCACGACTTCGCGGTGCCGGGCACGCCGAGCAGCAGCAGCGCCCGGTCGGTCGCCAGGGTGGCGATCGCGGTCTCCATCAACCGCGGGCTGCCGATGTACTTGGGCGTGATGGGCGTACCGTCGGCCGCCGCACCGCCCAACAAGAACGTGCGGACGGCCGCCGGGGTCAGCTTCCACCCGACCGGGCGCGGCCCGTCGTCGGAGGCGAGCGCTACGAGCTCGTCGGCGCGCTCGTGCTCGGGGTGTTGGCGAAGGACTTCGGTCATCAGGGGCTCCAACGACGAGGACGGTCGATCAGCGGGGTCCGAGCAGCGCGACGAGCATTCGACGCGCGTCGAGGGTGCGCACCGGCGCGGGCGGCAGCCGGTCGAGCAGCGGGGTGACGAGGTCGAGGTCGGCGTCGGCGCACGACGCCGCCAGCGCGTCGCCGATCAGGTGGACGTTCCACCGCTGCTTCTCGGGCATCTCCGCCGCGAGGCGCACGGCGAGCTCGGTGACGGCGCGCGACCACGGGCCGGGGGTGCGGATCAGCTCGGCGACCACCTCAGGGCCCGAGCCCAGCGAGAGCAGCAGCGCGTGTTGGCGCTCCAACGGCAACGCGCGGAGCAGGCCCGCCCGGACGTCGGCGCGAGGCCACGGAGCGGCGAGCAGCGCCTCGATCCACACGACGTCGCCCACCCGGATCGCAGCCTCGGCGATCGACTCGAGCGCCTCGATCGCGTCGGCGGGGAACCCCGCCACGAACACCTCCGGCGACAACCCGAGCCGGGACGCCAACGACGCCGGCGACACGCGGCGGAGCAGCCACCGCAGCCGATCCATGCCGGTCGTCGGCTTGCCAGGGGTGGCCGGCAACACCGGCAGCCCGCTCGTCACCCAGGTCGGGTCGGCGGCGGGCGGCAGCACCAGCACCACCGCCCGACGATCCCGCACGGTGACCGCTACGCCGAGCCGCGCCGCCACCGCCTCGGCGTGCGGGTCTTCCCCGAGCGACAGCCGGTGATCGTCCGCGATCTTCGCCACCGCCTGGCTGCGATCGGCCGCCGCGGCGCGCAGCAGCGGGAGGTCGTCGGCGACCGGCGTGAGGTCGGCCAGCAGCTCTGCCCGTCGATCCGCCTTCTCGGTCGCCAGCAGCCGGGTGAGCACCTCGCGGGCGCGCGCCGGGTCCACCGCGCGCAGCGCCGCCAGCGCCTCACGACGCTGCGCCGGCTGAGACAGCGCCTCGATGTCGTCGGGATCCTCGGCGGCGATCGCCCACGCCCAGCTCGGCCGCAGCCGGGCGAGCCACCGCCCCCGCTCACCGAGCACCGGCGGGACGAGGCCTCGGTGGTGCGTGGCGTCGAGCACCCGCGCGAGGACCGCGTGCGGCAGCCGGAGCCCGAGGGCGGCGAGGCGCCGGTACAATTCGCCGAGGAGCGGGTGCGACGGGGTGTCCCCGAGCAGGTCCATCAGCGCGCGCACCCCCGCCGGTGCGGCCGAAGTGATCTCCGGGGGGCACGCCGGCAGCGGCGACGGCCGGCCCGGACGGGCCCCCGCCCGCGCCCACGCGTCGAGCGCGCCCGCCAGCCACAACAAGCGCTGCGGCCGCGTGCCGGCTGGGACCACGCTGTCGACCGGGGTCGCGGGCAGCGGGCCATCGCCGCCGACGAGCGCGAGCCGAGCGAGCTCGCGCAGCGCGGGGGCACGCGCGGGCGGCGCGGTAGACGGCAGCGGCGACGCGACCCCGTCGACCCACGCCGTGATCGGGGTGGCGGTCGCGCCGTCCCATTCGACACACACGGTGAACGGATCGCTGCCCACGAGGGCGAGCAACGCGTCGGGGAAGCCGACGAGCGGCAGGCCGTCTCCGGACGGGTCGCGCAGCCACCACGCGTCGCCGTCCCGCCCCACGGTCACGTCGGCGAGCAGCAGCGGCGCCACCCGGAGCCACGGCAGCGCGGCGAACGCGGCGGCGGCCTCGGAGAGCGCGTCGGCGACGCTCTGTCCGGCCGGTGGTCCCGCGACTTCGGCGCGGGACGCCTTGTCTGCGATGAGGGCCCGCTGACCGGCCCCCGGCCAGCGGATGAGGGTGGCGTCGAGCACCTCGCCGAGCGGCAACCCTGGCGGCAGCGGGACGGGCCCTGGCCCGAAGTCGAGCACCAACGCGTGCGACGCCGGGTCCCCGTCGCGGAGCAGCCAGGTCCGCCGCGTCTTCATGCCGTTCGCGTCGACGCGCACCACCGCGCCGCCGACCCACCACCGCCCCTCGTCCCGACGCCCGGTCAGCCGCACCTCGTCCTGCGTGGTGGTCACGCCGACGGCGGCGCGCAGATCGAGGCGCAGGCCCTCGGAGAGCTGGTCCGAGCGCTCCACCGCGGTGACGAGCAGCCGCAGCGTGCCGAGGCCCGCCAACACCACCGCCTCCCACCCGTCGCGGGCGCCGATCTCTTCGGCGAGATCACGGCAGCGCGACGCGAGGCCGGGCGCGCCGACGTCCACCAGGCGGGCGGCCTCCCGCTCGAGCTGCTTGGCGCCGTCGCGCTCGAGGCTGGCCAACCCCGCGCGCGCGACGTCGTCGAGCCACAGCGCGAACGCTGAAAGGGCTGGTCCGAGCGCGTCGAGCTTGGCCTCGGCGCGGGCCGCCCGCTTCGTGATCTGCGCCTCGGTCGGCGGGGCCGCCTCGGCCTTCTTGGTCGCGCGCGCCTCCCGCCCCGCGAGCCAGGTCGTGGTGCGCTCGGGCGGCGAGCCCGCGGGCACCCCGCCGTTCGCGTACAGCAGCAGCAGCCCGAGGCCGTGCTTGCACGGGAACTTCCGCGACGGGCAGGTGCAGCGGCAGGTGAGGTCGGACAAGTCGACCGACACGCCGTACAGCGCGCTGCCCTGGCAGTCGCCCCACAGCGCGACGTCGTCGTGACCGAGGTTCTTCCAGTGCCCGGCGCTGGACAGCTTCCGGCCCGCCGCGGCTGAGGCGGCGTCGGGGGCGAGCGCGGCGACCTGATCGACGGTGACCATCAGCCCATCCGCGCCGCGAAGCCCTCGCGCCGATCGGCCGGCAACGCGCCCCCGTGCTCGGCCAGCAGCGCCCGCGCCCCCGCGACGTCGTGCATCGCCAACGCGCTCGTCAGCGCGGCCTCGACTGTCTCGGCCGTCTTCGGCGCGAGGCGGAAGAACCGGACCGCGTCGTCGTGCAGGCCCGCCCGCGACGACGCCAACACGATCACCTCGCGCGCGCGCAGCTGCCCCTTCTCGTCGAGGCCCGCTTCGGTGCGCGCCAGGTGCGCCAGCCGCGCGGCCTCACGGTGCTCCCCGCGGGACAGCGCCGCGATGGCGTCCGAGAGCACGCTGCGGGTCGCCGCCTGCACCGCGCGGCTCGGCGTCGCCGACATGGCCGTCCGCAGCGCCTGGAAGTTGGTGAAGCCCGCGAAGCCAGCCATCAACGCCAAAAAGAACATGCCGGACGTGAGTCCCCACACCACCGCCAACCCGGCCAGCCCGGTGCCGACCCCGTGCACGATCTTCATGGCGAGCACGGGCTTCTTCGGCATCAGGCGGCGCACGAGGTGCTCGAACAACTTCCCGCCGTCGAGCGGGATCATCGGCGCGAGGTTCAGCACGTTCCAGAACAGGTTGACCGACGCGAGCAGGTACAAGACCTCGCCGAGGCGCGTCGACTCCAGCAGCTCGGGCGCCGCGAGCGACGCGCCGACGATCAAGCCGAGCGACACGAACCCGAGGGACAACCCCGCCGCTGGACCCGCCGCCACCACCAGCACATCGGCCCGCCGGTTCGGCGCCGACCGGTGCGACGTGAGGCCGCCCAGGCCGTGCAGCAGGATCGCCGGGTTCAGCCCGTAGCGGCGCGCCATCAGCGCGTGCCCGAGCTCGTGCACGAGCAACGAGACGAACACGACGACGCCGAACATGGCGCCCCACAACAAATCTCCGTTTCGAAGCCCGACGTACGCGACGAACACCGCGAACCACGGGCTCATGCTCACCGGGATGCCGCCGACGTTGAACAGGTGGAAGCCAGTCATGCCCGCACTTGATCCGGCGGCGGCCCGCCGTCCAGGGCGCGGCTGCAACGAGCGACGAGAACCGCCTCACACGACCGCGCGTTAGCCAGCCGCATGTCCGAGGACCCCCGCCCGACCCTGCGTCGCGTCGTCGTCGTCGAGGGCCCGTCCGACGTCTCGGCGGTCCGCCGCGCGGTGAACGCCACCGTCATCGCGACCGGAGGGCACCACTTCCGCCCCGACCTGCTCACGACCCTGCGTGAGGCCCACGAGCGCGTCGGCATCGTCGTGCTCACCGACCCGGACCGCGCCGGCGAGGCGATCCGGGCCCGCATCAGCGCCGCCGTCCCGTCCGCGGGCCACGCCCGCGTCGCGCGCGCCGACTGCACGCACAACGGCCGCTCCGGCGTCGAGTACGCCGCCCCCGACGTGGTCCGCCGCGCCCTGTCCTGCGTCGCGGAGGGTCCAACGGCCGAACCCTACGACTGGTCGCCGGCCGAGCTGCGCGCGCTCGGGCTCGTCGGGCACCCAGACGCCGCCGCGCGCCGCGCGATCGTCTCCGCAGCGTTCCGTCTCGGGCACGTCGACGGGCGCCAACTGCTCCGTCGCCTCCGCGCGTTCGGCGTTCGCCCTGACGAAGTGCGCGCCTCCCTCGAAACCGCTCGAACCTGACCGCGAGGATCCGCCCCGTGCGCACCTGGACCGCCGCCAACGCCCGCTGCTCCGTCTTCACGTTCAAACAAGGCTTGCTCTCGGCGGTCGGTCATGACCTGGAGATCGAGGTGGGCGCGTTCGAGGTCCGGTGGGTTGCCGGCGCGGTCGACGCCACCTTCGACGCCCGCTCGCTGCGGGTGCGCGGCGCGATCGTCGGCGGGCGCCTCGACCCCGCCGTGCTCTCCGCGCGGGACCGCGCCCAGATCGACGAGAACGCGCGCGGCTCGCTCGGCGCCGCCAGCCACCCGACCATCCGGCTCCGCGCCGCGCCGGTGCCCGACCCGCCGCCCGCCCGCCTCGTCGGTCAGCTCACGCTGCACGGCCAAACGCAAGAGATCACCGTCACCCTGGCGCGCGAGGCCTCCGGCTGGGCCGCCACCGGCACCATCCATCAGCCGGACTTCGGGATCACGCCCTTCTCGGCGATGCTCGGCGCGCTTCGCGTGAAGCCCGAGGTCCGCGTCGCGCTCCACCTCCCCGATTGACGTCGCCCGGCGGCGCCTCTTGTCGTAGAGTGCGCCGTCTTAGAGGACCCACATGATCTTCCAGCCCGCACCTCGCACCCAGGCAGAGGTCGACGCCGCGCGTCCCCTCGACATCGGACCCGAGAAGGTCCTCGAGATGGACGAAGCCACTTGGTACGCCCAGGTCTACCGCGGCGACGGCGTCGCGCAGCTCACCCTCCGCGCGGTCGCGATGGGCTCGATCCTCGGCTTCTTCCTGGCGTTCACGAACCTGTACGTCGGCCTCAAGACCGGCTGGGGCCTGGGCGTCGCGATCACCGCGTGCATCGTGTCGTACGTCGTGTGGACGATCTTGTTGGCCCTCAAGGTCGCCAAGACGCCGATGACGATCCTCGAGACGAACTGCATGCAGTCCACGGCGTCCTCCGCCGGCTACGCGACGGTCGGCACCGTCGTGTCCGCGGTCGCCGCGCTGCTCATGCTGTCCGCCTCCGCCGAGAACCCGCAGGGCGCGCACATGCCGGTGCACGTCCTCCTGATGTGGACGTTCTTCCAAGCGATGCTCGGCACGGTGCTCGCCATCCCGATGAAGCGCACGCTCATCAACCGCGACCGCCTCAAGTTCCCGTCCGGCGCCGCGGCCGCGACCACGCTGCAGTCGCTCTACAGCACCGGCGACATCGCGATCCGCAAGGGCCGCGCGCTGATGATCGCGGCGCTCGTCGGGGCCATGTTCCCGCCCGCGATCGACCTCCCGCTGTTCGGCAAGGCGGGCGAGAAGACGGGGTTGATCCCCGCCAGCCTCAACATCTTCGACTGGCTGCCCGCGCGCGGCGGCAAGCTGGTGGACGGCAAGCTCGAGTCGTTCAAGCCGTCGGACTGGACGATCGGGCTCGACATGAACCCGGTCATGATCGCCGCCGGCGCGCTCGTCGGCATGCGCACGAGCATCTGGATGGCGATCGGCGGGCTGATCCTCGCGTACTTCGTCGGACCGGCCGCGTGGGACTGGACCTGGGACAGCCCGATCACCGGCGAGATGCGCGCCGCCAGCGCCCCGCACAAGGCGTGGAAGGAGATCGGCATCTGGCTCGGCGTGCCGATCATGGTGTCGTCGGGCTTGTTGGCGTTCGCGATGCAATGGCGCACGATCGTGCGCGCGTTCCAGGGCTTGCTGGGCGGCGGGGCGAAGGTGGAAGAGGACCCGCGCGTGACCGCCACCGAAGTGCCGATGTCCTGGTTCGTGATCGGCGGCTCGATCGGCGCGGTCGGCTGCGTCAGCGTGGCGCAGATCTACTTCGAGGTGCCCTGGTACTACGGCGTGCTCGCCATCTTCATGACCTTCTTCTTGTCGCTGGTCGCGTGCCGGGCCACCGGTGAGAGCGACATCACGCCGGTCGGCGCGATGGGCAAGATCATGCAGCTCACGTACGGTGTGCTCATCCCGCAGTCGACGACGGCCAACCTGATGACGGCGTCGATCACCGCGAGCGCCGCCGGCTCGGCGGCCGACCTGCTCAACGACCTCAAGAGCGGCTACCTGCTCGGGGCGAACCCGCGCCGCCAGTTCATCGCGCAGTTCGCCGGCATCTTCTCGGGCACCCTGGCCACCGTGTTCGGGTTCTACGCGCTCGTCCCAGACGCGACCGCCCTCACCGGCGTCGGCACCGCCGCGCCCGCGTTCCCCGCCCCCGCCGCACAGGCGTGGAAGGCCGTCGCCGAGGTGTTCAAGCACGGCCTCGAGAACATGCACCCGATGCACCAGAAGGCCATCTTCGTGGGCGCCGGCATCGGCGTGGTGCTCACCGTGCTCGACGCCGCGCTGCCGAAGCTCCGCAAGTGGCTCCCGAGCGCGACGGGCCTCGGCCTCGGCATCATCTTGCCGTTCAACTACCCGCTCAGCATGCTGATCGGCGCGACGATCGCCTGGTTGTGGACGCGCAGCAACGAGAAGTCCGCCGACGACTACCTCGTGCCGATCTCGGCGGGCATGATCGCCGGCATCTCGATCACCGGCGTCATCGTGGCGGTGCTCAACGCGTCGGTGTTCGCGGGCTGATCGTGCGGCGCCGCGTCAACCGTACAGGACCGCGACGACCACCGCGGCGGCGACGCTCATCAGCACGCCCGCGATCACGACCGCGAACGCGGCGCCGAACCCGAGCCCGATGAGCCAGCGCACCATCTGCCGGCGGGCCGCGCCTTCGAGGTTCGAGCGGATCGACCCGCCGTACCCCGGGATCAACGGCTGCAGCGCCCGCGGCACCACCCGGGACACCCCGCGCCGCAGCTCCCGCTCCGCCGCGCCCCGCACCACCTGCTGCGCGCCCCGCGCGACTGCGTCCCACGGATCGGCCACTGGCGCCTCCCTTGTTGGGGTAGCCGCTCCGCGCCGCAGCGCCCACTGCTGTAGCATGGGGCACCTCGGAGACCCCCCATGATCGTCCTCTTGTTCGCCCACGCCGCCCTCGCGGGCCCCGATGTCTGGCTCGGCGCCGGCGTGACCTCCGGCGTCGGCTACGACACCGTCAACGGCGTCGCCCCGCTGCTCTCGCAGGCCGAGGTGAACCTGCAGGCCGACTGGGAGGAGGTGGTCGTGCGCGTCGACCTCGACGTGCACGTGTACCCCGACGACCCGCTGGCGCCGTTGCCGCTGCCGGTGCCCCCCGAGGCCGCGTACGTGCAGCTCGGCACCTCGGCGGGCCCGTACGCGCAGGTCGGCGTCGTCACGCAGAACATCGCCATCGAGATGTGGGACGAGCGCGACAACTACATGGTCACCTACTCGACCGGATGGGGCGCCTCGAACAGCCAGCTCATCGGGGCGATCCCAGGCTTCCGGTTCGAAGACGGCACCGAGGTGTTCCTGGCCGGTGGGTACGACCTCGGCTGGTTCGCTCCGTCGATCGGGGCGGGCGTCGCGACCGAACAAGACGTCTTCAGCACGTGGAGCGGCGCCTTCTTGCTGCCGACCTACGGCGGCGCGTTCGCCTTCTACAGCGCGAACGAGGTCTACCCGCTCGACGCGCTCTGGCTCACGCTCCAGCTCGAGGGCGGCCACGCGGGCGAAGGTGTCTTTTGGGGCGGCCCGTTGTTCATCGCCAGCCTGTTCCCCGAGGCGGTCGTCGGGGGCGCGGTCCGCGCTGAGGCGATCCTGTTCGGCGCCAGTGAAGCGGAGGCGCTGCTCGAGGTGCCGATGCCGCCGCTCGCGTTGTCCGCGGCGGTGCACGTCTGGCCGACCGACTGGCTCTACATCGCCGGCGAGGGCAAGCTCACGATGACGGGCGGAGCGTCGATCCCGTCGGTCGCGTTGCTCGTCGACCTGCACGTCCCGGAGCTTGAGTGACCCTCGACGCGATCGTTCGAACGCTCAAAGAGAAGCGAAAGCTCGACGCCCAGTTCGACGGCGCTCCGTGGCGGGTGTTGGCCTTCCAGGAACAAGAGCGCCTGCTGAGGCACGGTGCCTTGCCGCACACCGCCGCCGAACTCCTGGCTGCCCCGCTCTCTGACGCCGCCAAGCTGCGGGTGCTCGAACAGGTGCTGATGCACGTTATCGGCGCCGAAGTCGGCAAGTTGGACCTGAAGAAGCTCGAGGCGTGGGCCACGGAACACAACGTGTCGCGCGAGCTCGGGATGCGGGTGGCCGTCATCTCGGACGAGCGCATCGGGTGGCACGACACGTTCACCGTGCGCGACGCGTGGCCGTCGTTGCCGCCCGCGCGTCGCGCCCCGATCGGCGTCGGCTTGGCGGCGCGCGCGTGGGCCGCCCAACGGTCCGCCACGCTCGCGGCCGAGCTCGAC